>JAZQLK010000338.1:0-4663 GCA_045542635.1 Eubacteriales bacterium | reverse complement strand
GGTTTTATATAAACGAATACCACCCGTTAGTGAATCCTTACGGTTCACTAGCGGGTGGAAATATTTTTATATTTATTCGATAACCTTGTCCTCGGGAAGCTCGGGTACGCTTTTTGTAAAGCCCATACGAAGCTTGCCGTTAACCCTTTTGATTTCAACGGGAAGCTGGGAAAGGATGATGCCCACAAACATAATGGAGCAGCCGAGGATCATCGTGCCCGTGGGAAGCTTCTGCTTAAATATACATTCCGCAATTACAGAGAACAGGCTTTCCGTTGAGAAGAGAAGCGCCGCAACCGTTGGGGGAGTGAGCTTCTGACCAAGGATCTGACAGGTGTAGGCAACACCCGTTGAACCGATACCGCAATAGAGAATAGGTACAATGGTAGCAACAATGCCCTCCCAGGTAACGTGACCTATCATTAAGCCCGTTAATATATTGAGTATGGCAACCGTGTAGAACTGAACAACGGAATATTTAAGGGCGCTTACCCTTGATATAAATCTGTCAATTACAATAATGTGTCCCGTAAAGCAGAGGGAACAGAGCAAAAGGAGAATATCTCCCCAGGATACGGAGAAGCCCTCGCCGCCAAGACAAAGGAAATAAAGACCCGTAAGGGCAATAACAGCCGCTCCCCATACGATGGGAGAAATTCTTTGCTTAAAGAGAATAAAGCCCGCTATGGGTACGAAAATAAGATACATACCCGTAATAAAGCCTGCCTTACCGCTTGCCTGGGTGATCTGAATACCGAACTGCTGAAGGGTAGATGCGGCAAAAAGCACAACACCGGTTATAATACCGAAGATAACCGTATTTTTATGCTTGGTTTTCTTTAAATCGGCGGGGATGTCCTTTTCTCTTTCAAAAAGAAGAATAACGGGTATCAAGGACGTAGCGCCCACCGCAAATCTGATGCCGCCAAAGAAAAAGGCGTCGATCTGATCCACGTTATTTGATGCGATTTCCTGGAAGGAGAACGCAAATCCCCATACGATAGCCGCTATTAAGCAGAGCATAGGGGAGAGAATCTTTTTCTTCATAATTTATTCGTTTTCCTTTGCTAAAGAAGATAAAATGTCGTAAATTTCCTCGTACGTTATGGCGAAATTCAGTCTTTGACGGGCGCTTGCGCTGGATTTGAGCCCCTTCGTGTAGTGACCGATATGCTTTCTTGCCTCTCTTATGCCCGTTTCCTCCCCCTTTTCGTCGCAAAGCATACGTATATGCTCGAGAGCAACGTCTATTTTTTCGGAAACGGTGGGGGGAGTGTAGCTTTTTCCACTTAAAACGTGCTTTATTTCATCGAAAATAAAGGGATTACCAAGAGCCCCTCTGCCTATCATAAGACTGTCAGCCCCCGTTTCCTCCACCATCCTTATAGCGTCGGATACGGAGAATATATCTCCGTTACCTATAACGGGTATTGATACGACATCCTTGACTGCTTTTATATATTCCCAATTAGCGTAGGGCTCATACATCTGCTCCCTTGTGCGGGCGTGTACGGCTATAGCGGAGGCTCCGCATTCCTCGGCGATTTTTGCAATTTCAGTACAGTTTATACTGTCCTTATCCCATCCCGCCCGAATTTTTACGGTAACGGGAACACGGCTTGCTTTAACACAGGCGGAAATGATTTCCGAGCATAGCTTTGGATTTTTCAAAAGTGCGCTTCCCTCGCCGTTTGATACTATTTTTTTAACGGGGCACCCCATATTTATATCAATAAAGTCGGGGAGAGTGTCGCTTATTTTGTATTCGTACTCACCGTAGGAAAGAGCTTTTGCGGCATTTGCCATAATATCCGCCTCGTGACCGAAAATTTGAGCGCCAAAGACACCCTCGCCCTCGTAAATACGGGCGAGAGTGGCTGTTTTTTTATCCTTAAAGTGCATTGCCTTGGCGCTAATCATCTCGCTTACCACCATATCCGCCCCGTACCTTACGGCAAGGGCGCGCATAGGATGGTCGGTAAATCCCGCCATAGGCGCAAGCATCAGCTTATTTTTAAAATTCATTTTTACCTTAATTTTACATTTTGAATTTTGCATTTAAATCAGTTCTGCTTCTGAACCGATTTATATTCGTCGTAATACTTATAGTACGGACAGGATTTTGTGTTTCTTGTAAGGTAGTCCAGGTATTCGTCCTCGTCAAGGTCTATCTTACACACGTTTTCACCCACGTCCTCGTCGTAGTCAAAGTATTCACAGGTGTCACAGCAGGCGTTCATCAGTCTATTGTGTAGGTTGTACCCTGAGCCGTGTCAACGAGGGTAACACCCTTTTCCTTAAGATAATTTCTGATTTCGTCAGCGCGGGCGTAATTCTTCGCCTTCTTCGCATCCTTTCTTTCCTGAATAAGAGCCTCGATTTCAAGCTCAAATTCCGTCTTGGGAGCTTCCTCCTTAACCTCCACGGGAGCCTCGGGAGATTTTTCTCTTACAAGGTTAACGGAAAGAACTCTGTCAATATCCTTAAGGCAGGCTATCTTTGTAGCATCGGACACCTGAGCCTTCAAAATATCGTAAATAGCCGTAATACCGAGAGCGGTGTTCATATCGGAGCCAACCGCCTTGATGAACTTTTCACGGTTAGCGCTTACGTAAGATTCGTCAATATCGCCGCCGTCCTTAAGATTATCAATACGGCGAAGAAGCTTCTTATAGGTTGCGCTTGCCTGGTCGAGAGCCTCGTAGGAGAATACGAGAGGCTTTCTGTAATGGGACTGCAAGCAGAAGAAACGGTATGCGATGGGATCGTAGCCCTTGCTTTCAAGAAGGGAAACTGTCAAAAATTCACCCTTGGACTTGGACATCTTACCCGTTTCGTCGTTAAGGTGATGAACGTGGAACCAATAGTTGCACCACTTATGACCGAGAAAAGCCTCACTCTGGGCAATTTCATTTGTGTGGTGGGGGAATATATTGTCAACGCCGCCGCAATGGATGTCGAGATACTCGCCGCAATGCTTCATACTGATGCAGGAGCATTCAATGTGCCATCCGGGATAACCGACGCCCCAGGGGCTATCCCACTTAAGCTCCTGGTCGTCAAACTTGGATTTTGTAAACCAGAGAACGAAGTCGCTCTTGTTACGCTTGCTTGTATCCTCGGTAACGTCGTCGCGTACGCCAACCATAAGCTCCTCGCTTGAATGACCTGTAAGAGCGTTGTAGTCAGCCACCTTTGATGTGTCAAAGTATACGTTTCCGTCGGCAAAATAAGCGTAGCCCTTTTCAATAAGACCCTCAATAGTTCTTATAAACTCGTCAATGCACTGTGTTGCGGGCTCGATAACGTCGGGAGTCTTGATATTGAGCTTTGCGCAATCCGCAAAGAATGCGTTTTTATAGAATTCCGCAATTTCAAGCACGGTCTTCTTCTCGCGCTTGGCGCCCTTGAGCATCTTATCTTCACCTGTATCGCCGTCGCTTGTCAGGTGACCTACGTCGGTTATGTTCATAACTCTCTTGACGTCGTATCCGGAGTAACGGAGGAATTTTTCAAGCACGTCCTCCATCATATAGGTACGGAGATTTCCGATATGAGCAAAGTGATAAACGGTAGGACCGCAGGTGTACATCTGTACCTTGCCCTCTTCAATGGGCTTGAATTCTTCAAGTGTTCTTGTTAAAGTGTTATATATTTTCATAAATCAAACCTCGTCGTGTTTATTATCGTCGCCATTTTCCTTTGGCGGAATATATTTTGGTGTTTTAGCAATAAGGATTACGCAAGCAACGGAAATAAGGGTTCCTGCCGCGCCTACTATAAGGAAGGTAGAATCGTTCATATTGGGGGACGCAAGAGAGAACAGATTGTAAATCATATGGAATATAATCGGTGCAATAAGCGACTCCGTTTTACAGTAAAGCCAGCCCATAAGAATGCCAAGACAGGATGCATAGATAATGCCGATGGGGTGACCGTGTACAAGACCGAAGATAAGGGATGTAGCTATAATAGCCAACCACTTATTACAGTGTTTCGAGAGTGAGCCCAGCATAAGTCCGCGGAACAGTAGCTCCTCCGCAATAGGACCGATAATTGCCACCGTAAGAATTTGCATAAACATACCCGATGAAAGTATGGCGTCGGAATTTTCGTTAAGCATTTTTATCCAGCTCTCGGGAACGGGAAGATAGGTAATCGCCAGGGAAATAATGAGATTAACCGAATAAAGCACGCATATGCCAAGACAGACTATATAAGGCAGAGCCTTTTTGTTAAATGGCTTGATTCCCACCCTCTCCTGGAAGGAGGAATAACGGCTTTTCATATTATAAAATATCGCCGTTGCAAGAATAAAGACCGCGTTTGCAAGCAAAGTAAGAGGAAGCGCGTATTTTACGGAAAGCTCATTTACGTCAGCATTGGGATTGGCGAGCACGAGGGGAGCGGATACGACAACGTTTATCAAAAAATAGACCGCAAGATACCCTCCGCATTTTACAACCGACAGTAAAAATTCTCCAAAATCAAATTTCTTTTTCATAATTTTACTCCTTTTGGATATCTATGTAATTATACAACATAAAATATATTTTGTAAAGATATTAAAATAAAATTTAAAAAATTTTAAAAAAGCTCTTGAAATTGAGAAGATACTGTGTTAAAATAGCGGTAGATTAAAGCATTGACCTTCTGCGGAGTA
>JAZQLK010000337.1:0-3059 GCA_045542635.1 Eubacteriales bacterium | reverse complement strand
TGGACATCCATATGGGATGCCATATGGGGCAGTCATATACATATTGTGTGATTTTTTTAAAAAGGCTTATATAAAAAGCGGCGCGCTGTATTACACGGAATACAACGCGCCTTTTGTCTGAAAGGATATATTCTTTTACGGCTCGGTTTTTTCTTCGCCATCCTGCTTTGAAGAGCAGCAGCTGCGTAAACGGCAGGAGTCGGCATAAGGACAGCCGATACATTTTTTACCGCTTTTCTTCGCCTTGATTATGTAGGCGACAGCTCCGCCAACTATTACGGCAATAATACCTATTACTATAAAATCTATAAGCTCCATAGCCCTCCTCCTTGTATTTTATTTACGCCTTGACTGTTTTCCTGGCAGACGCTTTAGCCTCCGCCTCGGATTTGAATCGCTTTTGATTTCTTATAATTATATATGTAATTACCGATGCGGCAGTAATAACCACGCACCAGCCGAGTATGGGCATCCAAAGGCTTGTAAAGCTTACCTTATTTGAAAATACGGTGCCGAAGAAGTTTACTAAGAATGCAACGGTGTAGCCCACCGCAATCTGAAGACCGATAGCTCCGAGGAACCATTTTTTGCTCTTAAGCTCCGCGCTCATAGCTCCCATAGCCGCAAAGCAGGGGGGAGTAAAGAGGTTGAACGTAAGAAATGCAAGAGCGGCAATTTTAGAAATTCCCAGAACTGCGGAAACGTCAGCTCCTGCGCCCGCTATCATCTGAAGCTCCTCAAGGTCAAAGAAATTGGAGATTCCGTAGCAAACGGCAAGAGTGCCGACTACGTTTTCCTTGGCGATAAAGCCCGTAATAGATGATGCAGCAAGCTGCCACGCCACAACACCCACAACGGGAGCGATAAAGTAAGCAAATGGCTGAGCGATGGTTGCGAGAATGGAGGAATCCGCGTTTTCGCCAACGGGCTGGAGGCTCCAGGTGAAGTTCTGCATCAGATGAACCGCAAAGTTGCAAACGAGAATAATCGTACCTGCCTTTACAATGAACGCCCAACCGCGCTGACCCATAGAGATAACCGCCTTCTTTAAGCTGGGAAGCCTGTATTCGGGAAGCTCCATAATGAAATATGATTTTTTGTTTTTATAGCCCGTAATAAGGTTTACAAGAAGCGCGCATAAGAAAATAATAGCGATAGCTACAAAATACATCAAAGCGCCAACCCAGGGCCCGTCGCCGAAAAATGCGCCTGCAAAGAGAGAAATGACCGGAAGCTTCGCGCCGCAGGGCATAAAGGGAGCTAAAATAGCTGTTGAACGGCGCTCTCTTTCGTTACGAATGGTACGGCAAGCCATAACGCCGGGGATGGCGCAGCCTGTACCTATGATAAATGGAATTATTGATTTTCCCGAAAGCCCTACCTTCTTGAAGATGGGGTCGAGAACAACGGTGGCTCTTGCCATATATCCGCAGTCCTCCAAAAGGGCAATAAGAAAATACATTACCATAACCAGGGGTAAGAAGCCCACTACGGCAATTACGCCTCCGATAATACCGTCAATTAAGATTGAAGCCCATACGGAATCGCTGTTAATAGCCTCTGCAAGAGCCTCCTGACCTGCCTCCATCCAGCCTGTAATAAGGTCTGCAAGCCAAACCGCTGGACCCGATTGGGATATCCAGAAAACCGCAAGCATAACCAGAGCGAAAATAGGAATACCCACGCGCTTACCCGTAAGCACTGCGTCAACCTTATCCTGCTTGTTAAGCTCATTGGTATATACTTTTCTTGTTTCAACGGAGGTAACTACTGTGTTTACGTATTCGAAGCGGGCTCTGTCAGCGCGGAATACCGCCTCTCTGTCCGTAAGGTCTACATTTTCCTGACGGAAGGGTGATTTCTGCTTCTTCCCGAGAACGGATACAACCGCCTTCATAACCTCCTTAAGCCCTTTTTTAGAGGTGGAAACCGTTTCTATAACGGGGCATCCCAGCTTGTGGGAGAGGGCGCGCACGTCAATCTCCGTTTCCTTCCTTTTATTGATATCCGCTTTGTTAAGAGCGATTACCATAGGAATACCAAGCTCTAAAAGCTGTGTGGTAAAGAACAGACTGCGGCTTAAATTGGTGGCGTCAACTATGTTTATAATAGCGTCGGGATTTTCGTTTTGTACGTAATCCCTTGTAACGCTCTCCTCCGAGGTGAAGGGGGACATAGAGTATGCGCCGGGAAGGTCTACGGCTATAATTTCCGTATCCTCGGTATAAAAGATTTTTCTTACGCGGCGCTCCTTTTTGTCAACGGTAACTCCCGCCCAGTTGCCCACTCTTTCATTAGAGCCGGTAAGAGCGTTGTACATAGTTGTTTTACCGCTGTTGGGGTTGCCCGCCAAAGCAATTCTCATATTTTATCTCCTTAAGAGTGTCGTATACTATAAATAATGCGCCAAGGTGTTAGCCTATGCTAACTGTTTTGCCAAAAAAAGAAGAGAAAACCTCTCTTTATACCTTGATGGCGTCTGCAAGATTATTGTCAATATTGTATCTACCGTCCTTGATAGCCACGATACAGCTGCTTTTACGACGCTTAATTATCGTAACGGTACCGCCGCTGAAGCAACCGAGAGAGAAGAGGAAGGAGTTAAGCTCCTCGTCGTCCGTTTCGATGGCCTTTATTACGTATTCTTTTCTTTCCTCTGCGTTAAGTAAGGTCATATTTGCGTCCTTCCTTTGGTAAAATAAGGAGTTAGCCTCTGCTAACACACAGATTATAGCATCTAAATTTCGGTTTGTCAATAGGTAGAGAAAACTTTTTTGGAAAATTTTGAGTAAGATGCGAGGAAACAAAAAACTGTGAGCTTACTCCGTAAACGTTATGATATGATTGCTAACCTTAAGCGTGCGTAGCACTCATAGTGAATGCGGTCGGGGACGGTTCATTCAATTCTGCATTCTGCACTCTGCATTCTGCACTCTGCATTCCGCACTCTGCCTGTTGTCGTTACCGCTTCGTTCTTCCCTCGGTCAAGCCTCGGTTGAATTCAGCGACGACTGCCACACCTTACCCCTCCCTTTTTCATCCACAGGATGCGGTCGGGG
>JAZQLK010000336.1:0-2790 GCA_045542635.1 Eubacteriales bacterium | reverse complement strand
ACCTTTTAAAATATTCTTAATTACTCTTTTCTGGCTTGGAATATGGGAGATTGCGTCCTTAATTATAGGACGCCCCCTGTTCTTCCCTTCTCCCATTGACGTTTGTATAAGACTTTGTGAGCTTCTTATAACAAAGGATTTTCTTATTGGCATACTGTTTTCCTTGGGACGAGTAGGCATGGGAATTATAATAGCTATCGTATTAGGCTTTATAAGCGCTGTTTTATGCTCATTCTGGCATATCGCCTATGAGATTCTTTTCCCACTTGTTTCAGTTATAAAATCAACTCCTGTAGCTTCATTTATTATTTTGATATGGATATTTATAGGTAACAACGCAACTCCGGTAGTTATATCCGCGCTTATGGTATTTCCTATCGTTTTCGCTAATATTTATCAAGGAATGAAAAGCGTTGACACAGGTCTTTTAGAGGTATGTAAAGCATATAGAATTCCAAAAAAGAAAATGATAAAATCATTGTACGTGCCAACTGTTACTCCGTTTTTCACATCTGCTCTTCTATCTTCAATAGGACTCGGATGGAAGGCAGGAATTGCGGCAGAGGTGCTTTGTACACCTGTTAAATCAATCGGTAAAGCAATTTTTGAATCTAAAATATATTTTGAATACGTTGATCTTTTTGCCTGGACCGCAGCAGTTATTGTTTTAAGTCTTATATTTGAGGTACTTCTTACGAAGATTTTAAAAAAGATGCTTTCAAAATATATAAAAAATCCCGGAGGCTCCGATGGAAATTAAGCATTTAACAAAAAAATTCGGTGATAAGATTGTTTTTAATAATTTTTCCGTCAAAATCCCAAAGGGTAAAATAAGCTTTATTATGGGAGAAAGCGGATGCGGTAAAACTACTCTTCTAAGAATACTTATTGGTCTTGACAAAGACTTTAGCGGTGAGATTAAAGGCTTTGAAGGTAAAATAAGCTGTGTTTTTCAAGAGCCAAGACTTTTTCCTGCTTTAAACGTTATTGAAAATTTAGAGCTTGTTGAACGAGGCGCAAAACAATCTTCAGAAGAGCTTTTAGAGCTTGTCGAGCTTGAAAACGATGCAAAATTATATCCCGATGAACTTTCAGGCGGAATGAAAATGCGTCTTGCACTTGCACGGGCGCTATATTATAGCGGGGATATATTTATTATGGACGAGCCCTTCTCCGCCCTGGACGAGGAGCTTAAGGGAAGATTACTTCCAAAGCTTTTTGAGCTTTTAAAGGGAAAAACCGTTATTATTGTTTCTCATAATCCAATTGAAGCCAATACATACGGCGATAATGTCATTAAATTATAAAAAGGTGTTGCATGCAACACCTTTTTTACTTAATTTGTTAATGACAGCCACAACCGCCCTTACCGTGATTTTCGGGCTGATGTGAGCAACCGTTACCGTACTTATTGAGCATTGGAGGACAAAACTCATCAACGGGGAAAGCCATTGATTTAAAGAGCGTACAAGGATCGTTTTCCTGTGCTGTAATACATTCCTTTTCGGGAATACAGTATTCAACCGCATTAATAAGAAGCTGAGCAGGACGCTCTATTCTTACAACAGAGAAAAATCCCAATGAAACAACAAGCGTTTTGTCATCTCTTTCGCAAAGCTTACCGTGAACACTGTTTACAACGTATTCTGGAATATCGTCTATGCAGCAACAGCAGCAACACGGAAACACGCGAGGCTCAACGACCTTAACGTTAAGTATAACGGGATCAACCGTTTCAATTACCGCTATGGGAAGATTACTTGATCTTGAGCAATCACAGTTGATTTCAGGACAGAAGCCCGACTTACCTGCTTCGCTCTTGAATACGTTTACGTTGCCCTCACTACCGAAAAGAACTACCTTCTTTTCAACTACCGCAATACCCTCAAATTCCTGTACGTTACCCTGTGACAAGCAAGCCTCAAAGGTTATTTTAACGTATAATTTAATATCGAGCTGATAAAAGCCCCTGTTAAAAGGAACCTCGCTTACATCTATATACGCAGAAACTATTTTTGCGTATATTGCTCTTATGGTGGATGTGCGCTCAATGATTTCCTCGCCAAAATCCGTTAAATATACCTTAACGTTTTCAAAGCAATCCTTATCTCTGCAGGAATCAAGGATTCTATAGGTATCGATACAGATGTTTTCTCTTCCGTGAGGATTTGAGCATATTCTGTTATCCGGCATAATGTCTACCTCCTGTAATATTGAAGAAATATCACTCTTCTGTAATAGCATATGCAATATAACAAAATTTGACATTTTACAAAAAAAGAACGCAAAAGCGCTCTTTTTTAATATTTGCCCATAGAAATCAGTTTATTTTTAATGTCTGCAGGATTATTGGTTGTTATAAGCTTAGCTCCGTTTTCAAGGCAAATTTTCAGCTTGCTGATTTGGGTTATGCCTGCGCCTACCCAGATTTCAATATTATGAATCCTTAAGAATTCATAAAATTCAGTGTTTTCTATTTCCCATATGCAAGCGCAATACAGATATTCCGTAGGGTCTATATTTACGTTAAACATCTCGGAATAAGGGTAAAATCCGTGTAAGAGGTATTTCTTACCGTATTTTTTATAAATATATTCAAGAACCCACGCATCAAAGCTGTTTATTACAACCCTGTTTGCCATATCAAACTGCTCTACAAGGCTTATTACCTGTTCGATGCATTTTATACAGCGTTCTGCATTTTCTTCGCTGTAATATTCCTTGATTTCTATATTAAGAGTTATATTTTCGCGTGATGCCCATTCAATAAATTCGTAAAATGTAGGTATA
>JAZQLK010000335.1:0-5393 GCA_045542635.1 Eubacteriales bacterium | reverse complement strand
ATCCATATGCTCGGAATCCGTGCGGAAGCAGATTCTGCCACCCGGAACGCGTCTGCCGTGCCAATCAAGGGAGGGAACCTTCTCAATTACGTAGTCGGGCACTCTTGCAAGCTTGCCCTCGGTATAAAAGCAAGGTACTCCGTATACCTTGATTCTTGAATCCGTAAGCTCATATCTTTTCATATTTATATCCTTTCTTCAAAACCCACTCAAGGGCTAAGTTATACTTATATTTTAATTTAACAAAATGATAATGTCAACCTATATTTCACCAAAGCGCAAAAAAAGCAGAGTGATTCTCTGCTTTTTTTGTTTGAAATCATCTCGTATAATTTACTCTGTACTCCGTTATAATCAGCAAATTCTCGTGAGCGTTGTAGCTCAGCGCAAGAAATTCGTATTCTCCGTTGGTATTTGGGAGAGTGTTTGCCTTTTTGGTCGTAAGATTATAAATGTAGAAATAATCGTTTGACAGGCTTACGTTGGGGTATGGAGGCTTAATGCCCGTCATAGATGCGGGTATGCGCTCCATCCATACGCTTTGAAATTCCAGCTGCCTTTCAAAATCCGATGCATCCTTATCCGTAAATTCCACCTTGGTAACGTAATGAACGTAGCCCTTGTCGGCGGCAGGCTGCCTTTCCGTGGTATACTCCGTTGTATTGATATCGTAAGGAGTTGGAAGGGAAATTCCCGTAATCTCCTCAGCTCTTGTAACGGGTGCTACCCATTCGTCGTAGGGCTGATAGGTGAAGGAAAAGCCCAAAAGCAAGGCGGTCATTATAACTCCGAGAATCAAATTACCCATAAATCTTCTCTTATTCTTGCGCAGAACAAAGGAATAGATCACGCTTGCAAGGGGTATTACGGCAAATACGCCGAAGATCCACATTTCATTATCCAGGGATGCATCACGGCTTACTATACCTGCGATGATCAAGGGTATCCATACGGAGATTGCGGAAAGGGCTATAAGAACGATGGATACGGCGCTTAAGGCATCCGGCTTTTCACCCGTTGCCGTAAAAAGCTTTTTCGACTGCTTTTTCTCTACAAAAATCCTATGGAAAAACGAATCCGTCGCTATAAGCTCCTTCTTTACTACAAGGGTGCCGTTATAGCTTATTCCGTAATAGTCGCCGAGATCCTCGACCCTTCGGATCTCATCGGGTAATATTTTAAAGAATTTACGTATTTCTCCGTTTTCCACGTTGTTATAGGAAACTGTAAAATACCCGTCGTATACCTTAAATTCATACACGGTATCAATAACGGTCTGGGTATTTTTCTTGCTTTCGCTTCTGAACTTAAAATGATTTGCAAAAAGTACAAATAAATACAAAGCGCCGAGAATAGCGAAAACGTATATCATAACGGTAACCCGAGAAAGGATACCTAAAGCGAGTAAGCATACGGATGCGATAATTGCCAAAAGGTTCTTTTTCCAATAGCTTTGCAAAATAGCGCCGTTTACGTTATTGTACTCCTCAAGGGAGAGGCGCTGACGGTAGCTTTCCTTGGGCTTTACACCGCTTTCCTTCTTTTCTTCTGTTTTATCTTCAATTTTTTCCTCTTTTAATTCCCAATCGGCATTTTGAAGGGACGTATCCTCGTTTAAAATCTCCTCGGAGAGCATATTATCAAGGCTGACGCCGAATATTTCCTTAAGTCTTAAAAGATTATCAACCGTAGGAGTGGTTTTATCCATTTCCCAAAGGCTTACGGTCTGACGGCTCACAAGAAGCTTAAAGCCAAGCTCCTCCTGTGAAAGTCCGTTTTTCTTTCGGTAATACTGAATCTTTTCACCGACAGTCATATAGTCACCTCTTTTCGTCCGTATTATATCACCGCTTAAGTAAAATGTAAAGAGTATAGTACTTGTCTTTATGTCAAGTGACGCTTGCAATAAAGCCACGCTTTACACAGGTCTTTGATTATGTAAGTCCAAGCCTTTTTGCGGTTTTATAAACACGTGATGCGTTCTTTTCCAGTCTTTCTCGGTCTATTTCACCTGTTTCAAGACCTAAAAGTATGGAGCTTATATCCCCCTTACAGCCCGGCATTATAATATCGCCGCTTGCGGAGGCAATTTTAAAGGAGGTGGTCTTTGGATGCTTATCCTTTTTATCCGCCATAATGCCTCCGCCCACTATCCAGTCCGTCATAACAAGACCCTCATAGCCAAGCTCGCATCTTAAATAGTCAAAAATAAGTCCTCTATGCTCCGCCGTGTGAGTGCCGTTTAACAGGTTATAGGAGGTCATTATAGCCACAGGGTCGGCTTCTTTTATGCAAATTTCAAAGCCTCGCAGATAAATTTCCCTCATTGCCCGCTCGCTGACTATGGAATTACTGCCGTAGCGGTTGGTTTCCTGATTATTGGCGGCAAAATGCTTAAGTGTAACTCCGCAGCCCTTATGGGACTGAACTCCCATAGTTACGGAGGCGGCTATTTTACCGCTTAAATACGGATCCTCGGAGTAGTATTCGAAGTTTCTTCCGCACCTTATGCTTCTGTGTATATTAAGGGCGGGAGCAAGCCATAAATGTACGCCGAAGCGTTCCATTTCATCTCCCACAATATCGCCGCAAAGGTATGCAAGATCCTTATTCCAGCTTTGGGCAAGGGCTGTGCCTATTGGCAACGAGGTTGCGTATCTGTACTGAAGCTCCGCCCCCTTGGGAGCTTTATTTTTGCCTGTTATGGCGGTTAAAAGCTTACGTAGCACCGACGGAAGAAATTCAAGGACGCTTTCGGGAATACCCGTCTTACCCACGGAGCGCTCTCTGCCCTTTTTGTCCACGTAGAAGCAGGGGCTTACTCTGATGCCTGCAGGTCCGTCCGCCATTGTGATCTGCTTACCGCCTATTTCCTTAATTATTTCCGAGCTTTCTCCCGCCGCCCCCGCCACGTGGGAGCTTGCGTTACCGATAACGCTCATAACACCGAAGGCGGAATCAAACTGACCCACGCTCATATATGCAAGACCCACGTCCGTCAGCTCCTTGACCCTCGGCTCAATTTTTTCGTTTATACAGTATATGGCATTTTTCGGCTCACCGCTTCCCCGTGACATACGGAACAGGGGTATGCTTTCCTTGGGCCTTCTTCTTTTTATCTCCGTTGGGATCGCATCCTCGAAATCCGTTTCGCCAAGGACGTTTTTCACACATTTTACAGTAATATCGGATTCAAGCTCTATAATAGCTGCCGCCCTTAAGCTACGGGAGGAATTGCCCACGTATACGATATAGCTGCCACCCTCCAAAACGTATTCTTCCCTTTTTTCGTCGTATGATGCTATGGAATCAAGGGTAAAATCAATTGATATTTCACAGTCCTCCTTTGGCTTTAGCTCCTTGGTCTTTGCAAAGCCGCAAAGCTCCTTAAGAGGCTTGTGAAGCTTACCTCGGGGAGCGGAAATATAGCATTGTACTACCTCCTTACCGAGATACGCGCCTACGTTTTTAACGGTAGCTTTTACTGTAAAAGTACCGTTTTTTACGGATACGTCCGTGTTTTTTATGTCAAATTCCGTATAGGAAAGGCCGTAGCCGAAGGGGTAAAGAACGCGCACAGCGTCAGCATCGAAGAAGCGGTAGCCAACGTAAATACCCTCTCTGTACCTTGTATTGTTTCTATCGCCTATTTCTATATGGGAGTAGCATTCCTCCCCCGACCAGGTGGTTGTAAGCTTGCCTGAGGGGTATGCTTTTCCAAGAAGGATATCGCCAAGGATATCACCCGTCTGTGTGCCAAGCTGAGATAAAAGAAGGATGTTCTTAACCTCCGACACGGGGGATAGATCAACCACTCCCCCCACGTTTAATACAAGCATAAAGCGTTCGCATTTTGAGTTAAGCTCCAGAATATCCCGTATTTCCGTTTGGGTAAGAAGAATATCTCCTCTTTTGAATTCTCTGTCCGCGCCCTCACCCGAGGTTCTTGAAAGAACGTATATAGCTGCTTCGCACTCTATATTCAAGGGTATATTATATTCGGGCTCGCACATTACCTTGCCCATTCCGTAGACGGGGGCTAATTTATGATTTTTCCTCGCTTCTTTTTTTATAACCTTTACAAAAGCTCGTCTTGCCTCGGTATACGCAAGGTCATAGGAATCAAGCCATCCGTCAGAGGTTATTTCAAAGCCCGCCCCCTTAAGTCCATCATAAGCGTTGACAAAGCATCGTGAATTTACCTCCCCCGAGCCTGTGCCTCCCTTAACGGTCTTCCTTACGCCATTTCCGTAAAGACCTATTTTACAGGGCTTTGCCAAGGGGAATCTGCCGTCCTTTTTAAGAAGGACACAGCACTCCGAAAGGCTTGTCCTTAAAGCATCAAGATGCTTTCTTTCGTAATCAAAAAGCTCCATTTCAGCCTCCTTTAAAGATCATCATATTTAGTATACAATATTCTTAAAAGGAAATCAAGGGTTGACAACGTCTTATACATATAATATAATTAAGTTATAAACTACTGCTCGAGGTGATAATTATGTTCAATGCAGAAAAAGTAAAAAACGATTGTGTAAATTGGATAAGAGATTTTTTTGAAAATAACGGCAAGGGCTGTAACGCAGTCCTTGGTATTTCGGGAGGTAAGGATTCCTCCGTTGTGGCGGCGCTTTGCGTAGAAGCGCTTGGCAAGGACAGAGTTGTCGGCGTTCTTATGCCTAATGGGGAGCAGCACGATATTGACTGCGCCTACGCTCTTGTAAACCATCTTGGAATCAAGCATTACGTTGTAAACATTAAGGATGCGGTTGACGGTCTTGTTGGCAGTATGCCGAAGGATCTTCCCCTTTCCTTCCAGTCAACAAGCAATATTATGCCCCGTATCCGTATGACTGCGGTTTACGCTGTTTCCCAAAGCTGTAACGGACGTGTTGCCAACACCTGCAATCTCTCCGAGGACTGGGTCGGCTCCTCCACAAGATACGGCGACTCCGTTGGCGATTTCAGTCCCCTTTCCCGTCTTACGGTACAGGAGGTCAAGGCTATCGGCTACGTGCTTGGTCTTCCCCGTGAGCTTGTGGACAAGACTCCCATAGACGGTCTTTGCGGTAAAACCGACGAGGACAATCTGGGCTTTACCTATGCGGAGCTTGACAGATACATCCGCACAGGCGAAATCGATGACGCCGATAAAAAGGCTCTTATCGACAGAAAGCATAAGATGAACCTGTTTAAGCTTGAGCTTATGCCCTGCTTTGAACCGAATTTTGACTAAAATTCGGTTCAGCTAAATTTGCGTTTTGCAAGCTGAATTGAACTCCGTTCAGCTAAATTCCTAACGGAGCTAAATTGGCTTCGCCAGCTGTTTGGCGCAAATTTAATTTAGCTGCTTGCAATTTCGCTATCACGTAGTGATAATTTCGCTACGCAGTAAT
>JAZQLK010000334.1:0-8377 GCA_045542635.1 Eubacteriales bacterium | reverse complement strand
CCCTCCTCCTTATTCCTATGGCTTGCTCTCTCTTGGGTGTCGGCGGTGACGTAGCAATGCAGATGATAGGCGTAGGCTTTATTATCAGCGTTGTTCAGGACTCCCTCGAAACAGCCATCAACTCCTCCGGCGACGTTATCTTCTGCGCAACCGCAGAGTACAGAGAGCGTATGAAGCGCGGCGAGGAAATCAAATTTTAAATTTTAACGTTAAAGATACCGCAGTCCCAATAACGGCTGCGGTATTTTAATAAGCTTGAGAAAGGATAAAAAATGTACGAGTTGATAAGGGTATCGGAAAGATGCTACTATATAGAGTCCCCCGCAAAGATAGGTCTTGTGAAAACAGGGGACAAGAGTGTTTGCTTGATAGACGGAGGCAGCGATAAGGATGCGGGCAGAAGGATAAGACAGATCCTTGATAGAGAAGGCTGGACCCTTGATGCCATCTACGTTACTCACTCAAACGCAGACCACGTTGGCGGAAACAAATATTTACAGTCGCAGACGGGATGCAGGATTTACGCAAGCGGTATCGAATGCGATATGACGCGACATCCCATACTTGAGCCTGCCTTTATTTACGGCGGATACCCCTATTCGGAGCTGAGAGGTAAATTCCTTTTGGCTCAGGAAAGCGACTGCGAATATATAAATCCGGACACTCTCCCCGAGGGATTTGAGATAATTCCCTTGAACGGACATTTTTTCGATATGGTGGGCTACCGCGTGGACGACGTTATATATCTTGCGGACTGTCTTTCAAGCAAAAGCGCCCTTGACAAGTACGGAATCACCTTTATCTACGACGTGGAAGCTTATCTTGAATCCCTTGAAAAGGTCAGAAATATGAAGGCAAGAATGTTTATACCCTCCCACGCAGAGCCCTTGGAGGATATTGCTCCTCTTGCTCAGTACAATATAGACAAGGTAAACGAGATTGCGGACAGAATAGCGGAAATTTGCTCCGAGGCAAAGTGCTTTGAGGCGATTTTAAAGGAGCTGTTCGACATCTACGGTCTTACTATGACCCATCAGCAATACGTATTGGTTGGCTCAACGGTACGCTCATATCTTTCCTATCTTAAGGAAAAGGGTAGACTGAGTGTGGAGTTTTCCCATAATATGATGCTTTGGAAGCAAGCATAATGAAAAATAACGGAGAAGCGTATCTCCGTTATTTTTTTATTGCCTTACGTCAAAAATTTGCTCTTTTTCATAAACGCAATAAGATTTTCCGCAAGGAGCGTGCTTCCGTAGGCGCTTGGATGAATCTTGTCGCTGAAGCACTGGTCAACGTTGGGAACAAGGGTAAAGCCGTCAACCACAGTCACCTGCCCGTAATGGGAGCAAGCCTCCTTTATTACGTCAATGCACCAGTAAAGACGGGGGAAGTCAACGTCGTTATTTCTCCAGAGAGGCGTTACGCAAAGAATGGGCAAGCCGGGATAAAGCTCGGCAAGGCGCTTGTAGAATTCCTCTACCGCTCCCTTGTAATCGTACTGCTCAAAGGGGGTATCGTAATAATTTGTGCCAAGGAAAACGATTATCTTATCGGGCTCAAAGCCCTCTGTTTTCATAAGGTCGCGGGGCTCGTAGCGGTATCCGCCAACACCCTGACCGAGGAAAACGTGATTAAGCCTTCTTGTAAGGGTATTTAAATAGGATGCGCTTGCTATTTCGGGGCCTGCGCCTTGGGTAATGGAATCGCCGATAATAAGTACCCTCTGTCCCTTGTCCTTAACGGACTTGTAGCCTCCGTTTATTTCAAAATTCTTTATTCCGAATATGCTTTCGCAGGGCAGATATAGTGTGACCTTCTTTTCGCCCTCGGGCATTAAAAAGGTGATTTTACCCTTTAATTTTTCTCCGATTTCATACACTTCCGTAAGGATATTGTCAATATAGAGGTCAACCGTGTTTGCTCTTATATGACTGTCGCTTGCGGAATAATCAAAGGAAAGCTCCGTTGCGTCGGTTATAAGCTCAAGGCGTATACCGCCCGACATTTTCGCTCTCCATCTCCAGCCCCAATCATAGGATGGGTCTGCCATAAAGTCAAGCTGAGCTTTTGAATATCTGTAGCCTATAAGATAGCCCTTTTCCTTTTCAAAGTGAAGGACTCCCTTATAGAATTTTTTTATAGTTGTGTCTGAAAGCTTCATACGTGTCTCCTTTTTTACCGGTTATATAATTGTCTTGACAAATGCGTAGGTGTCGGTCAGATATTTATTTTTTCCGTTATCCCAATGACCGAAGCGCTCGAAGGTGTCGGGACCTACAAAGCCCGGCTCCTCCCAGACGGTATGGAAGGGACCGAAAAGATTTCTTCGGCTTACGGTCAACACAAGCTCAATTTCGTTTTCACCCGCTTTAAGATATTTTGAAACGTCAAGCTTATTTGTAAACATCATTCTGTCAACGTAAGCCCCGTTTACGTATACGTCCATAAGCTGGAAGCGGCCGTCAATTACAAGCTCCCTGTCCGTGCTTTCAACGAATACGGTCTTTTTAAGGGTGATATCCCCCGAGAAGAAGGGAAAGCCGTCCGTTATGAGAGAGGAAATTTCCTTTTTCTGCTCGCCGATACGGAAATTTACGCCAAGGGAAACGTCGCTTCGCTTACCCTCTGTAAATTCTCCGTAAACGCCGAAATCTCCCATTAGGTAAACAGGCTCTATATTGGTTGTGTAGGCAAGACAGTTTTTAAGGCTTTCCGTTACGTTTTCTCCGAAGAGGGCGTAGTATACGTCCTCGCTCTGGCAGTAGTCAAGACCTATTGTAATTTCGTTTTTACCCTTTACAATATATTTTGCGATGTCGTATTTGTAAATGCTTCTTTCGTATTCCCAGACGCCGCATTTGTCTAACCCCGTGTCGTTAATTTTAACGATTGGACGGTCCTCCTCTGCCAAAAGAATACATTTTTCGGGAATAAGCTCTACGTCAAATTCGTATTTCAAGTAAAGCTTACCCTCGTATCTCTCCTTCAAGAGAATATCAAGTATTCCCATATGATGTATGGGCTGGGAATAGGAAATTCCGTCCCTTGAATATCTTATCATATCAAGGGTAATGAAATTGTCGGGCTTTTTCGCAACCGTAAAGATTCCGTCAAGCTTCAAGGGAGAAAGAAGGGGGGGAGTGTCGTATTTTTCATCCGATACGTATAAAACGTAGGACTGATCCCTGTCAAAATGAACCTTTAAGCCCATAGGCGTATATTCATCCCTTAAAATATCGTAGGATGAGAAGGATGCGCCGTTTTTAAGAGTAAATACAGCATCGGTATCGTCGCCGAGATTCACGGCGTAAATAAATTCGCGGCCCTCGGGATCTATTCTGTATGACGTACGCAGATCCCCCTCTGCCTTTACCGTGTAGGGCTGCTCCCTTAAAATTTCCTCGTAGCTTGTGTTGGTTTCAAGATAATCGTAATTATAAGGCTCACCCTCTAAATATTCGGGCTTGCCGACGTAAAGAAGGACGCGTCCGCCATCGGAAACAAATTTTCGAAGGATGGACTCCGTTGACTTATCCATTGTGAAAATTCTGGGGATGATTATAAATTTATAGGCGCAATTACCGAGAAAAATCACACCGTTCTCGGTTTTTCCGTACTTTTCAAGGAGCGTTTCGTCAATATAATGGTGCAAAATACCCTTATGGCAAAGCTCGTTAGCCAGCTTCTTAAAGGGCTTTTCAAGTATATCTCCAAGACCGTGCCAATTCTCGGAGGGGGAGAATTTGTAGTCAAAGTAAGCGGAGCGAATGGGGTGCAAAACGCCTACGGAAACAGGCTCGTCGCTTTCCGCAAGAAGCTTGCCAAGGTATGAGAAATAACCGTTGAACTCCGTAAAGCTCTTATTTACCCAAGGATTGATTTCGGAGTAGTGGGCAGGGTAGTCCCTCTTTCTCTGTCCGTATTCGGAGTAGGGAAGAAGATGCTGACACATAAGGTTAACACCCGACACGTATTGGCACTCCGCAATTCTCTTAAGCTCCCTGGGATTTACGTCCCAACCGCAGCAGCCGTAGGTTTCCGTAATTACCTGACGTCTGCCAAGCTGCGCCGCTACGCTCGATACCTGCTTGGGGGCAATTTCCTCGTCTATGTTACCGCCGAGGTAATCAATACCGGGAATATGCTCGTATTCGTAAAAGGGCATAATTCCGCCGCAGCACTCCATCTGTCCGCAAAGGCAGTTTTCCTCAATGTAGTGTCCCGTCAGCTTGTATCCGTGCTTATCGCACCACTCGTAGGTCATTTTACCGAAGGCGTTGAGCATAAGGGACTGCATAGCCTTCCAGTATTTGTAACGGAAGTCACGGTAGCCCTCCTTCTCAACGAACATAAGGCCAAGTCTGTCAAGAATATTTTCTCCGTAGGTATCCTTGAAATATTCGGGCAGGACCCTTGTGTAGGGGTGTCCCCAACGCTGATACTGGGGCTCGTCGGTAAAAAAGCCCTTTATACCGTATTTGTCACGCTTCTTGTATTCCTCGTGGGTAAGGTCGAGGAACTTCCTTACCACATCGGGATTCAATATATCCGCAGTTGAGGCGGAGTAGTGGCTATACACGTTAAGACATTTTTCACAGGGGGCGAAAACGCGGATAAGCCTGTCACCGCTTATATCGTAGGACGCAAGGGCGCATTCGTCGTATTCTCCCTCCGTATAGGTTAAATACATATCTCTGTTTTCAATATCCTCAAGAAGCTTGCCGCCCACAAATCCGCTTGGCCAACCGTTTTCGTCATAGGCGTAGGCCTCCATATTAAGCTCCTTTGCGCGCTTTGCGCAGGCTTCGATACACTCAAACCATTTTTCTCCAAGGTATTCGGTTTTAAGACCGCCTCTTGCGTGCATAAAAAATCCGCCGATACCCTTTTCGTTCATCCATTCAATCTGTTTAACGAGCTTTTCGGGGTCAAGCTCGTCGTTCCAGGACCAGAAGGGAAGGGATCTGTATTTTTTCTCAGTTTCCTTCATATATGTGTAAGCCTCCGTTAAAATTCAAGATGGGTTATACAGTTATTTTAACACATAAGAGGTATAAATGCAATACGCTATTGCTTTCGAAGGGGGATTATGGTAAAATTATTTAAGAACAGTGCTAATTCAAGGGAGGAAAGGGAAAATGAGTATATCTATCCTTGAAAACGGAAGGATCGTAGACCGCCGAAACGGGAATTTAAGTATTTTTGCAGGCGGAGAAATAAGCGTTTGCTATACCCTTCATACCGATAATATCAAGGAGGGAAAGCGGGTTTCTTCAACACCGTACGTTGACAGAACGGATGCTTTGGTAACGAAAAAAGGCGTACGCTACGGAGAAAATACGAAATCCACGGTAAAAATCGAGCCGTATGAGGACGGAATCGTAATAGAAGCTGCGGCGGAGGGCGAGGGAATCTCCGAATACGGAATAAATCTCCCCTTTAACTTTATGGGTAAGAAAAACGGAGGAGGCTGGAGACGGCAATATCTTTTCAATTCTCCGTATATGTCCCCGGATAAGAGTATAATATACGCCTACCTTACAAACCCCGACGGCAATAATCTTTTAGTGGCGGTCTTAAGCTGCGCTGACGGATGGAAAATGGATTATTCGCCCTTCGGCTGGGCCCATTACTTTATAAATCTTAAGCTTCTTGCAAATTATGACAGGCTTTACGGCACGGCAGATAGAAAAAAGTATATAAAGGCGGTAATTTTGCCCGTTTCCGACTTTTCAAGCGCTCTTGAACGCTTAAGCCGTGTGTACGGCGCGCCGTTTCTTGAATACGATCTGAGCGGAGGCGCCATAGGAGATAGCGTCAAGCTCATACCCTACGGATGCCCCGACACCCTTATTGAAAGGGTAAACGGCGGGGAGCGTGTCGTTAATTTTACAGAGAATTACGAAATCAAGACCGAGGGAGAAACGGAGCTTATCCCCGTAAAGGACGGCAAGCGTGGCGCTCCCGTTACGGTTTACGGCTATTCCTCCTTAAGAGAGCTTTATAAAAAATCAATGGATACCGTGAACACGGATATCATAATGAAAAACACAAACGGTAATCTTTGTGAGCACGAGTGTTGGGCGCCCTCCACTATGCGGTATTTGATGAAATACGGGGACACACTGTCCCAAGGCGACAGAGAAGCCTACGAGAAAAGACTGAATTGGCTTCTTGATATCATAACGGAGCAAGATCCCCATAAGGCTGTTCGGGAAATCACAATTTTAGACACACCCCACGGCCCCTTTCCCGCCTATAACGTGTTCAAATCCCAAAGAGTACAGGAGCTTTTCTTCGGTATAACCATTCTTGCGGATGCATATCTGTATTTCAAGGATGAAAAGTATCTTCGTTATGCAAAAGGAGCGACGGAGTGTCTGTTTTCCCACTATCTTAAGGAGGATGGACACCTTGAGGTTGATTGGGGTAACGGATGCCATGAGGACTATACAACCGTATGCTGTCCTATGATACCCATTGTCAATATGGCGGAGCTTTTACAGACACGTGACAGGGCTTTTTCCGAAAAATGCTATAAAATTGCGGATAAGATGGCTTCCTTCCTTTGCAAAAGAGGAATTTCCTTCCCCACGGAGGGAGGCGTGTCCAAGGAGGCGGAGGCGGAAATGGAGGATGGCTCCATATCCTGTACCGCCCTTGCCCTACTTTATTATTGCGCAAGAGTTGAGCGTAACGAGGAATATTTGAAAAAAGCCAAGGAAATTCTTGACCTCCACGAAAGCTGGGTTATAAATACCCCCTTATGTCAGATGAGGGGCTCATCCCTTCGCTGGTGGGAGACCCAATGGGAGGGAGATGCAGACGGTCCCGCAATCTGCGCGGGACACGCCTGGAGCATCTGGCGCGCCGAGGCGGATTATCACTATTACACCCTGACGGGGGATGAAAGGTATCTTGTAAAGGCGAAAAACGGCTTTATGACCAACCTTTCTAAAATTGATATGGAGGGCAGAAGCTACGCAAGCTACAATCCCGACGAGATAAACGGCGGGGGCTTCCCGGGCATACCCGATGAAATCAGGTACAGAATAGCGCCTAAATTTCCCAATGAGCAGGACTGCGGAATGTCAAGATACGTTTGGATAAGAATAAACGATACCTTTCTTAAATGAAATCCTGTTGACATAAAAGGACGCTTATGGTATACTTAATTTGAAACTTAATATATGTGAGGTAATATGAAAAAATTTATTGCAATAATACTTACGGTGATCTTCGTCCTTTCCTTAGCATCCTGCGCTGATCCCTACGGTGACGTAATAAGTCAGCTTGAGGAAATGGATATGAGGGGGTATTTCTACACCGACTCCCAGATTGAATCCTTCACAGAGGAAAACAAAATTGAAGAAAGCATTGTAGCCTTTGCTAACTTTTCACAGATCGACGAGGAGGAGAACGAGGTCTATCTCTACGTTGTGGAGCTTGAAACGGAGGCTATGGCAAAATCCTATCTTAACACTCATACGTTGGACTTCAAGTACGCCTTCGCCAAGGGAACTGTTGTAATTTACGGAAGCAATTCTGTAATAAACGACCTTGACCTGTAATCTTGACACGGAAAAATTCCTGTGTTATACTCAAAACGGTAATAATATTTAAGGAGAATAAATATGAACAATATTCCAAAAATCAAGCTTGGTATAGTTGCGGTTTCCCGTGACTGCTTCCCCGAAAGCCTTTCCGTAAACAGAAGAAAAGCTCTTGTTAAGGCGTACGAGAATAAGTACGGCAAGGGCGATATCTACGAGTGCCCCGTATGTATCGTTGAAAGCGAAATACATATGCAGCAGGCTCTTTTAGACGTAAAGAACGCAGGCTGTAACGCTCTTTGCATTTACCTTGGCAACTTCGGCCCCGAAATTTCAGAAACAATGCTCGCTCAAAGCTTTGACGGCCCCGTTATGTTCTGCGCCGCAGCAGAGGAAACCGGCGATAAGCTTGTTGGCGACAGAGGCGATGCATACTGCGGTATGCTTAACGCAAGCTACAATCTTAAGCTCCGTAACGTAAAGGCGTATATTCCCGAATATCCCGTTGGCGATGCCGAGGACTGCGCTGATATGATCAAGGAATTCCTTCCCATTGCAAGAGCGATCTACGGTCTTAAGAACCTTAAGATAATTTCCTTCGGCCCCCGTCCCTTTAACTTTATGGCTTGTAACGCTCCCATCAAGCAGCTTTACAATATGGGCGTAGAGATTGAGGAAAACTCCGAGCTTGACCTCTTCGAGTCCTTCCATAAGCACGCAGGCGACCCCCGTATTGCAGAGGTTGCGGCTGATATGGCATTAGAGCTTGGCGCAGGTAACAAGAAGCCCGAAATTCTTAATAAGCTTGCTCAGTATGAGCT
>JAZQLK010000333.1:0-11063 GCA_045542635.1 Eubacteriales bacterium | reverse complement strand
TAATCCATAATAGGACGTTGATTAACAATGTTACCGTTTAAATCAATTACAGCTAACTTTTTATTCATAATACAAGTTAATTTGTTATCTGAATGTACAACTGTTTGTGTTACAGATGTATATCTGGTTTTCCATACGTTTTTACCATCATACGTATAACACCATAACCCTTTTAAATCACTGATTACATAAATGAATTTTCCGTCATCAGATACATTTATACCATATTGACTGCAATATACCGTCGGCCATGCATCAAAGGAATACTTTTCTCCATTTCTCATATATACTTCTATGCGACCTTCTTTTTTATACTTTATCGAATTGTCTACTGCTTCGATAGCACAAGTATATGACACGGTTTTTTCTATAAATTTATTATCAGGATACTCACAAATGAAATGATAATTGTCTTTTTCGAAAATTTCTCTTATTATCATCGTTCAAAACTCTCCTGTAGTCGGATTGCCTTTTTGCTTATTTTACATTATTTTCTGACAATTGTCAACTATACGAAAACGAGAGCGGATTTCTCTGCTCCCGCCGATGGTTATTTATAATTTTTGTTGATTTGATGTCAGATACAAAACCGTAACTGTTTTCTTTTTGTTTGTTACCGCAATGCTGAATTAATTTATTATACCACACAATTTTATTTCTTGTCAACAATACGCCTTATGGGGTTATTCCCCGCTCCCGTCCTATTTATTTCCCCCTTTTACTTGATTTCCATCCTTTTATATGATACAATGTTAACATAAATAATAACGTATATTATGTAGAGGTAAATATGTACGATATAGCAATTATAGGAGCAGGTGTTATCGGCGGTATGATAGCAAGAGAGCTGTCCTTTTACAAGCTTGATATCTGCCTTATCGAAAAGGAAAACGACGTAGCTATGGGAGCCACCAAGGCAAATTCTGCCATTGTACACGCAGGCTTTGTCGCAAAGGAAGGCACTCTTAAAGCGAAATTAAACGTTGCCGGTTCGAAAATGATGCCTGCCGTTGCCAAGGCTCTCGGCGTAAAATATATAAATAACGGTTCCCTTGTGGTTGGCTTTAACGAGGAGGACTACGCTCATCTTTCCTCCCTTCTTGAGCGCGGTACAAAAAACGGTGTTGAGGGGCTTAAGCTTCTTTCAAGAAAGGAAATTTTAGATATAGAGCCTAAGATCGGCAAGGACGTTACCTGCGCTCTTTACGCCCCCACGGGCGCTATTGTATGCCCCTATGACCTTGCGGTTTCCGCCATTGGAAACGCTATGGACAACGGCGTTGACTTGAAGCTTAATTTCCCCGTTACGGATATTACAAGGGCTGACGGATACTACACGGTAAGATCTGAAAGCGAGGAAATTTCTGCCCGTTACGTTATAAACTGCGCGGGAGTTTATTCCGACGCTATAGCAAAAATGGCAGGAGACGGTAGCTTCGACGTGCATCCCAGACGCGGCGAATACGTTCTTCTTGACAAGACCTGCGGCGATATGATATCCCACACCGTATTTGTAACTCCGAGCAAGATGGGTAAGGGAATTTTAGTTTCCCCCACCGTTGACGGCAATCTTCTTTTAGGACCTACCGCCATTGACGGCGAGGATAAGACCGATAAGGAGGTTTCCCCCGAGTTCTTCGCTTCTATTTTCGACATTGCGGAAAGAAGCGTTACGGGTATTCCCAAGAATAAAACCATTACCTCCTTCTGCGGACTCCGTTCCGTAGGAAGCACCGGTGATTTTATTATAAACTGTCCCAAGGAGGGCTTTGTAAACGTATCGGGTATTGAGTCCCCCGGTCTTTCCGCATCCCCTGCTATCGCGGTTTACGTGCGTGATATGCTGAAGGAATCGGGACTTTGCCTTACGGAAAAGGAAAACGCCGTAAGAACAAGAAGATCAATGCACGCCTTCCGAGATGCGGACAGAGAAGCAAAAAATAAAATGATAAAGGAAAATCCCGCCTACGGAAGGATAATCTGCCGTTGCGAAACCGTAACGGAGGGAGAAATTCTCGACGCTATCCGCACAAATCCCAAGGCGACGGACCTTGACGGCGTAAAAAGACGTACCCGCTCCCAAATGGGAAGATGCCAGGGCGGCTTCTGCTCTCCTTACATTATGGAGCTTTTATCAAGGGAGCTTAATAAGCCCTTGGAGGAAATAACCAAATTCGGAAGAAAATCCTACCTTGTAACAGGTAAAACAAAGGAGGCGGAATAATGGCGGAGCTTGTAATTATCGGCGGCGGCCCCGCGGGAATGAGCGCGGCAATTTCCGCTTACGAAAACGGAATCAGGGATATTATTATTCTTGAAAGGGACGACAGTCTTGGAGGTATTCTCCGTCAATGTATTCATAACGGCTTCGGTCTTCACAAGTTCAAGGAGGAGCTGACAGGACCCGAGTACGCTCACAGATATGCAAAAAAGGTCAAGGAGCTTGGTATTTGCGTAAAGCTCAACACTATGGTTCTTGAAATAACCGAGGACAAAAGAGTTATCGCTACCAACGTTGATGACGGAATTTTTGAAATTCAGGCAAAAGCCGTTATTCTTGCTATGGGCTGCCGTGAAAGAGCCAAGGGCGCTCTCAATATAGCGGGCTCCCGCCCCTCCGGAGTATATACCGCAGGCACGGCTCAAAAATTAGTTAATATGAAGGGATATATGCCGGGTAAGGAAATAGTGATTTTAGGCTCCGGCGATATCGGTCTTATTATGGCAAGACGTATGACCCTTGAGGGCGCTACTGTTAAGGCGGTATGCGAGCTTATGCCTTATTCCGCAGGACTTGCCCGTAATATTGAGCAATGCTTAAACGATTTCAATATTCCCTTAAGGCTTTCTCACACGGTGGTTGCCCTTCACGGAAAGGACAGGCTTACGGGAGTTACCATAGCCCGTGTTGACGAAAACAGACGTCCCATCAAGGAAAGCTATGAGCTTATCCCCTGCGACACTCTTCTGCTCTCCTGCGGCTTGATACCCGAAAACGAGCTTACAAGCGGTATAGGAGCGGAGCTTTCCCCAATTACAAACGGCGGAGTGGTTGACCAGAACCGAGAAACCTCGGTTGACGGCGTATTCTCCTGCGGCAACGTATTGCACGTTCACGATTTGGTGGACTACGTGTCCGACGAAGCTGAGATAGCAGGTAAGAGCGCGGCGGATTACATAAATGGAATTTCCAAGAAAACCGTAAATATCCCCCTACACGTGGATGGAAAAATCAGATATACCGTTCCTCAACGCATTACCGAGGAAAAGGACGTTACCGTATATTTCAGAGTATCCGACGTATTCAAGGGCGTTAAGATAAGCGTATACGGAGACGGCAAGCTTCTTCTGAGCAAGAAGAAATTGAAGGTTGCGCCCTCCGAGATGGAAACGGTAAAGATAAATAAGGATCTGCTTGCCGGCGTGTCTGAAATAACTCTTAAGCTGGAGGACGTAAAATGAAAAGAGAGCTTACCTGTATAGCCTGTCCCTTGGGCTGCAATCTTACTGTGGAGCTTGACGGAAAGGAAATACTTTCCGTTACGGGAAACACCTGTCCCCGCGGTAAAGAATACGCTGTAAACGAATGTACGCGCCCCGTACGTACGGTTACGACTACCGTAAGATGCGAGGACGGAGGCTTGGTAGCCGTTAAGACCGCAAAGCCAATTCCCAAGGATAAAATGCTTGAGGCTATGAAAATCATAAATAAAACGGTAGCGAAAGCTCCTATTTCCGTTGGAGATATTATAATCGAGGACTTATTTGGCAGTCCTGTGGTTGCGACGCAGGAGAAACTGAACTGAATATAAAGTAAAAACGAGCCACACAGTGGCTCGTTTTGTATTATTTATTTACTTAATACGGAGTCAAGATAGTCTTTAAGCCTTTGAGCGTCACCGTCGAAAAGGTAGCCGTGTATTCCGAAACGGTTTGCGCCGTCAATATTACCTCTGTTATCGTCAACGAAAACCGTTTCGTCGGGTACTATATCAAATTTTTTACACATATAGTCAAATATTTCAAAGCTTGGCTTAACAAGTCCTATTCTTGCGGAGAAAACGAAGCCGTCAAATTCCTTTAAGCATTCGATCTCCCCTGCGTGATCCGCAAAGTAGTGAGAAATATTGGAAAGGAGCAAAATTTTAACACCGTAGGTGTTTTTTATATACGAAACAAGCTCCTTCATACCGTTGATCTCGGGAATATTGTATATCCAGTTATAGAATATGGTATCGGCAACCTCCCACAGTCTTTCAGGAAGCCTTTTGCGACACTCCGTAAGGGTTTCTTCGTTTGTAATAGTGCCTGCGTCAAGCTTGTCCCAGTAAAGACGGTCAAAAACCACTCTTTCAAGAAGTGCTGCGTCATCCTTGTCGCTTACATATCTTCCAACCATATATTCAGGCTCAAAATGAACCATTACCTGTCCGAAATCGAAAACAACCGCCTTAATGCTCATACTATATCCTCCGTTATACTTGTTGTTATATGATACCATATTTTAAGTTTGTTGTCAACCAAAAGTCTCCTCGCATATTGACAATCCGATATTTTAGTTATATAATTTTATTGAAATAAAGGCTTATTTAAAAAGGAGAATTTATGAAGATCAAAAGACTGCTGATGTTTGCTTTTGCGCTTATGCTTTCGGTAATAGCTCTATCCTCTTGCTCGTCCCATAAGCATACGGAGGAAATTCTCCCTGCTGAAGCTCCAACCTGTACGAAAGCAGGACTTACAGAAGGCAAGCGTTGTACCGAATGCGGTGAAATAACCGTACCGAGAAAAGCTGTTGAAAAGCTTCCTCACACTGAGGTAGTTCTCCCTGCTGTAGCTCCCACCTGCACAGAGGTAGGCGTAACCGAGGGTAAATATTGCTCCGTCTGTAATTTAACCATAAAGGAGCAAAGGACAGTGGAGGCAACGGGACACCTTGAGGTTACGGTGCCTGCCGTAGCTCCCACCTGCGAAAAGGGTGGCTACACCGAAAGCAAGCATTGCTCCGTTTGCAACGAGGTGCTTGTAAAGCAGATACAGCTTCCCGCAACCGAGCATACAGAGGTTATTGACAAGGCGGTGCCTGCATCGAGCTTCGCCACGGGACTCACGGAGGGAAGCCACTGTTCCGGTTGTAACAAGGTTCTTAAGGAGCAAAAGGTTACCGATAAGGTTCCTCCCGTAAGTGTTTCCTTCCCATCGGGATATATTACGACGGAGGAAACCGTGATTGAAACGGAATATTTTATATTTACAGTCCCCGCCAATGTGTACATTCCTCAGAGCTTTACGGAACATGTGGATTATTTAGCCTCTGTTATGGAAGAGGTTTCCGGTATGAAATTCAGCGGAAAGCCGATTTATGCAAGCCCCGCCCTGGTTGATGTGGAAAAGCCTGCGGGAACGCAATCGGAGTACGGCTCGGCTTATGCGTCAATGTTTGAAATAGTCATAAGCTCGGGAGATATTACAAATATGTCTACATTTATCCACGAGTCATCTCATTTCCTCCAATACAAGCAATCGGGATGGTCTTACTGCCAATGGGCAATGGAGGGCATTTCAACCTATACAACCTATAAGGTGCAGCAGTACATTATGGAGCATAATCCCGAAATGATGACGCTGATATCCCCGCCCAATCAGAGCCTCTGGGATTACTATATGTCGAAGGACGGCTATAATGAGCTGTACAGTCGCTCAATGGAATATTGGATGGAAAATATTCTGTCGAATTCCGGTAACGCAAACTATGTAATCGGCTTTCGGCTTATGCGTTATCTTGATGAAACCTACGGAAGCTACACCGATTGGATTCTCGAATATGAAAAAATAAATCCCCAGAACTACGAGGGCGGCGTTGCTGCTGAGCTGTCAATACAAAATCAGATAAAAGCCTTTAAAAGCACCTACGGCGACAGCGTTTTTGATGACTTTTATGCCTGGCTTAAGGAAAACGAGGGGCTTTTCTATGAATACGGTCCTATTATCGATTTAAGTGATGTCGAAAAAATACAGCTCTTCCCCGAATGCACATACTACGGTATTCTGTACCGTATGCCTACCTTTAAGCACGGAATAAAGTACAATAATCTCTTTATAGATATTCAGGAGGGTAAGAATTACCTTACGGAATATAAGGATAAAAATACAGATAATATGTATCTTACTGTGTCGGCGGGTACTGTTGTGGAGCTTTATGACGGCGAAGGAAGGCTCATACGCACAGAGGAATCCGTTTACGATGAGGAAACGGAAAAAACAAACCGAATTTCCCTTAGCGGAGTCAGCTTTATAAGGCTTGTCGGCGAGGGTACTATTACAGAGTTCAGTATAAAGGGCTTTGAAAATTACGGTTCGTTAATAGTGGACGGTATATTATGAAGACATTCCAGCCTAAATTCTTTTCTATTTTCAAAAATTATAGCAAAAAGAAGCTTCTGAGCGATATTGTGGCAGGCGTTATCGTGGCTATAATTGCCTTACCCCTATCCATCGCTCTTGCTATTGCATCGGGTGTCGGTCCCGAAAGAGGACTTTACACCGCTATTTTCGCAGGCTTCGTTATCGCATTGCTTGGCGGCAGTAACGTAAATATTTCCGGCCCTACGGCGGCGTTTGCCACTATGGTAGCGGGAATAGTTGCAACGGAGGGTATTGAAGGTCTCGCTATTGCAACGGTGCTTGCAGGCATTATGCTTATCCTTTTCGGTGTACTCCGTCTGGGAACCTTGATAAAGTACATTCCCTACACTATTACAACGGGCTTTACCTCGGGTATTGCGGTGACCATTGTTATCGGTCAGTTAAAGGACCTTTTCGGTATTTCCTATCAAGCCGGTACAAATCCCATTGAGGCTCCCGAAAAGATCGTGGCTCTCTTTGAGAATATTTCCACCTTTAACTATCAGAGCCTTTTAGTTGGCGCATTTGCCCTCGCCATCCTTATTTTATGGCCCAAAATAAGCAAAAAGATTCCCGGCTCCCTTGTAGTTGTCCTTGTGGGCGCCTTGGCGGTGGGGCTCATTCCTATTGGAGTAAATACCATTGGCGATCTTTACACAATTTCCTCATCCTTCCCCGTACCCTCCGTTCCGAGCATCACTCTTGAAAAGATAGTACATCTTATACCCAGCGCCTTTACTATTGCCCTTCTTGCATCTATTGAGTCCTTGCTCTCCTGCGTTGTATCCGACGGTATGATAAACGACAGACACAACTCCAATACGGAGCTTATCGCCCAAGGCGCAGGCAATATCTTCTCCGCTCTCTTCGGCGGCATTCCCGCAACGGGCGCAATCGCAAGAACCGCAGCTAACGTAAAAAACGGCGGACGCTCCCCCGTTTCCGGTATGGTACACGCAGTAGTTCTTCTTTTGGTGCTTCTTGTACTTATGCCCTACGCTTCATTTATTCCTATGCCCGTTATTGCGGCTATCCTTATTATGGTAGCCTACAATATGTCGGAATGGCGCAAGTTCGTTAAAATATGCAAGTCCGCGCCTGTGTCCGATATTATAATCCTTGTTACGACCTTTGTTTTGACCGTGGTATTCGACCTTGTGGTGGCTATCGCCGTAGGACTTGTTCTTACCGCCTTTATTTTCCTTAAAAAGAGCGCTGACAGCTCACAGGTAAGAGAATGGGACAACGAAGGATACGTTGGCAGAAAAAAGGATATCCCCTACGGAGTGGTTGTTTACGAGATAAACGGTCCTATGTTCTTCGCTACAACGGACAAGTATCTTAACTTCCCCATACATAAGGATACAAAAATTATGATCGTCAGAATGTCAGGCGTTCCCTCTATGGACAGCTCTGCGGAGAGCAGTATCGAGAACCTCTGCTCCTTCTGTAAGCATCACGGGGTGGAGCTTATATTCTCCCACGTTAACCCCCAGCCTATGGAGCTTTTCCGTAAATACGGCATTATAGAGGAAATCGGTGCAGACCGCTTCTGCGACAATATCGACGACGCTATTGAAATGGCATCCAATCTTTTAAAAATGGAAGAAATTCCAACTGTTGAAGAGGTTAAATAATGAAAAACGAGCAGACTGAAATCTGCTCGTTTTATTTTTATTAGCTAATCCTTATCATTTTTGTTGACTTTGTCTATGAGACAAGTGACCGTCCCTTATCTATCTAATATTTTCTCTCACGCGAAAATATATCATATTCCTCGGAATATATCATATCGGCAGAGCCGATATATCATACTTGCGGAGCGAGTATATCATTCCCTATGGTCAGCTTTCCTTGTAGCCCCAGATTATTTCTTTTACGTTTTTTTCCATAGAATCTTGCCAACCCGTAGGCATTTTTTCTGCCTCACAGTATACCGTAAGCTGTGGGCAACTCCAAAAAGCGCTTCCGTCAAGCTCGGTTACGCTCTTTGGAATAATTAATCTTTCAAGAGAACTGCAGCCGGAAAAAGCTTGGTCATTAATACTCGTAACGCTTTTGGGAATGTTGATAGCGTAAAGACTTTTGCATCCTCTAAACGCACTATCACCAATTGTAATAAGCTCATCACTTATTATAACTCTTTCCAGGCTTTCGCATTTTAAAAACATAGCATTGGATATTTCCTTAAGCCCGTTACCGATAGTAACGCTTTTTAGATTACTGCACAATCCAAGGCCGTCTCTGCCGATTTTTGTAACCTTATTTGGAATTACAGCCTCGGTTATCCCGTCACAGTCATAATATGCCCCTGCACCTATGATAATAACTCCATCTCCCATTGGAAGCTCTGTAAGACCATCGCAATTTACAAACGCTCCTGCTCCGATGCTTGTTACACTATCCGGGATTTCTATTTCTTTGAGCTTATTGCAGTTGGAAAAGAGATTATTGGAAATGCTTGTTATGTTTTGTGGGAGCTTGATTATTTCCAAATTCTCGCATTTTAAAAACGCTCCTATGCCTATATTCGTTACGCTATCAGGAATTTCAACCGAAACAATAAAATTACACTCTTCAAATGCGTGCTTGCCTATGGCAGTTACGGGCAATTCGTTATATGTGGAGGGAATAATCACCCTTGTATTTATTACGTTTCCTATTCCCGTTACAGTATAGGAGTCATCTCCCTCGTTAAGCCTGTATTCAAGGCCGTCCACAAACTTTAATGCGGGAATTACGTATTGTGATTCAAGAATTCCTCCGCAAAGGGTACACTTTTTCCCGTCCGTATAACCCGTATTCGAGGTTGTAGGCTCCTTACCTTTTATAATTTCTTCCACGTGGTCACAGTCAGGGGATGGAGGAGGAAACGTTGTAACTTTATCACTATTTGTTGTTGTAATATCGCCTGTTGTTGTATGGTTATCACCGTTGCAGGCAATAAGCGCAAAGGAGGACAGGCATAAAAGTATTGCCAATATTGATAAAATAAGTTTTTTCATAATAGTTTCCTCCTTTATTTGAATTTTAATCAATAGTGTCAATGTCCATTGCTACTGATCCTATCCACCCGTTCGAAAGTTCATCATGTGTCTCTTTGCGATCATTATTCGAACTATCATCGAAAATATAAGGATCATATATTTTAAATTTCAATTGAGCATTTTCATAGCAGTAACCATATATTATCACATAGTGTTTACCGTTGTCGATCTCTGCCATAACTGGATTTCCAGAGTCTAACATATCAATCAACTCGTTTTCGGTAAATACTACTCTATCATACTTTCTTAGCGAGGTGACACCGAGTATATAATTCCAAATTTTTTCTACTAATTCGTTACAGCCTTCTTGTTCACCTGCGTTATTTATTTGTTGAGGTGACGGGCTTAAAACAAGTATATCTAAATTTCCAGATACTGCTATAGATTGTTGCGTTACAGGGGGAACAATATATGCAGACATCAACATTCTTAAGCACGCCGCCCAACACCAATGTTCTGTTCCTTGATATTCAAAATTTACGCCGCCTGTTGACACTTGATACAATATCCATCTGGCACTATCATTTGAAACGTTAAGCTTTAAGTCTACAGAACGGTTGCCCGATGATTGCAGTGAGCCTGCAGCAAGATAATACGAGCTGCTTGACTTTGATACAAAAATATAGTTTCCTTTGGTATCCTTGGTAATTCTCCACATTTGTCTTGTAGAGCTTATGTAATTGGATACAGTAACATCTCCATTGGAGCTTTGCGGAGCTGTCAACACGTTACTTCCGTTTCCTACTATTATCTTGTGATATCCGTTACCTAAGGATTCAATAGTCCACTTTTGATTGGTATCTCCGTCAAAGGGATAAAGCATTGGTTCTCCCGACGATTCCTGCATATACGTATCGTATTCCGCGTTTCTGAAGAAATACGTTCCATTTAAAGAATTGCCTAAATCCGAATACGTTATCTCAAGCTTTGGTTTGAAATCGCTTTGCGAATTATAGCCCTTAAACACAAGATGTCCTGTTGTAGCCTTTATAGCTATACCGTTATTCGGCTTACCAGCATACCAATCACTGACTACCTCTCTCATATCAAGGAACATAAACATCGGGTTATTTGACGTACCGCCCGTTCCGGAAAGCAAATATTCCTCAACAAAGGGAGTAACGTTATTTTCCGCGCTTGAATGACTTTGAACGCTGTTATTCCATGTAATCGTATTTTCGTCCCAAGTGTACGGTACTGCATAGAAGGATAGATCAACGTTTTCGTAGGCGGTAAGATAGAATTTCAAATCCAACTGCGCATCAAGTATCGTTGTTGAAATATTAGTGTTTGGCATTTCAAATTTCAAAAATACCCTTTGTGTTGCGCTTACAGGAAGCTGACCGTTACTCGGCTTTTTATAGTTTGTAGTAGGATTGCTTGAAGAAACGTAGGCTTCTCCATAGGATGTAGTTACCTCAATTGTGGGGTCTATGGTTACGGGGAAAGCTCTTCCCTCTGCGTTTATCCACTCGGAGCTTGCTGTTACCTTAAGCTCGTACTTATACTTTCCCGTAGCTACCAAGGTATAGTATACGTCCGTTGAAAGCTCTCCCTTGTCATCAAACATAAAGGGGGAGGGCATTACGTATTTTTCTTCTCCCGTTTCTT
>JAZQLK010000332.1:0-2757 GCA_045542635.1 Eubacteriales bacterium | reverse complement strand
TTATTTGATGTTGTTTCGTTAATTTATTATTTCCTTATTCGGTTTTTCAATGAACATTTGAAGGGACACCAGGTACGGTGTCCTTTTTTGTTTATTTAATTTAATTTCTTACCGCTATATAATAATATTATATAATAAATGAAGATTTTTATTGAAAATACGTTAGAAATAGTGTAAAATAAATGTATTAAAGTTCTGAAGGAGGTCTTATTATGATCACAAGGACAATTGATATTGCCAAGGGAGTAAGACTTAATTATATCCATACGGATAAGTTTAAAACAAATCTTATCTCCTTTAATTTTATAACGCAGATAAGCAATGACAGCGCTCATTTGAATGCAATGCTCCCTATAATTCTTATGCGCGGATGCAAGAAATATCCCACACAGGCGGAGCTGAACAAAAGGCTTCAGTATCTTTATTCCGCAGATATCGACGCAAAGAATGACAAGCTTGGAGAATTCCAAATTTTCGGCTTTTCCACAAATATGTTAAACGACCGTTTTACGGGAGAAATCAAAATGACGGAGGAAATGACGGAGCTTCTTTGTCAGCTTATTTTCCGGCCTTATCTTGAAAATGGCGTGTTCTCAAGGAAATACGTTGAAGGTGAAAAAATCAATTTGATAGATGCTATTGAAGCAGAAATAAATAACAAAACCCGTTATTCTATGAACCGTTGCCTTGAGGAAATGTGTAAGGACGAAATTTTTTCAGTAAAGAAATTCGGTACTGTAGAGCAGGTTGAGTGCATAAATGCAAAAGCGCTCTATGAAGCGTATAAGAAGGCGATAAAAGAGTGTAAAATCGAAATTTACGCTGTAGGAGAATGCAACTGCGAAAAGATTGCTTCTATATTTAGATCCTATTTTGAGGGCATTGAAAGAGACGTGCGCGAGCCTGTTCTTTATCCCATTGTAAAGGCGGCAAGCGAGGTTAAAAGAATCGACGAATGTCAGGATATTAACCAGGGTAAGCTCTGTATCGGTATGCGTACGGGAAGAAACATTGAGGATGGTAATTTCCACATAGCACAGCTCTTTTCCGAAATTTACGGCGCCTCCCCCACGTCAAAGCTCTTTATAAACGTAAGAGAAAAAATGAGCCTTTGCTATTTCTGTCGCTCCTTAATTCAGCAGAGAAACGGTGTTCTTATGGTAGCGTCGGGTATAGAATTCGCAAACAAGGAAATTGCCGAGGAGGCTATTCTTAAGCAGCTTGATGCTATTAAAAAAGGTGAAATAAGCGCCGAGGAGCTTGATAACGCGAAGAGATCCTTAAGAAACGCTTATATGCATATTTACGACAGCCTTGAGGCAATGGAGGCGTGGACTCTCAATCGCTCTATGTCGAAAAATTACGACACTCCCGAAAGCGAAAGAGATAAGGTTGAAAATGCAACCGTTGATGAAATAGTCGCGTTTGCCAAGGGAATTACCTTAGATACTGTATATTTTTTGAAGGGAGAAAGCGAAAATGGTTAAGTTAATTGAAAAAGAAAATAAAATGCTTAACGAAAAATATTACACCTTCAAGCATAAAACAGGCTTGCACGTGTACGTTTTTCCAAAGAAATTAACCACGTCCTATGCCCTTTTTGCAACTCGCTACGGCGCGGTTGACAACAAATTCAAAATAGACGGGGATGCGGATTTTACCTGCGTGCCCGACGGTATCGCTCATTTTCTTGAGCATAAAATGTTTGAGTGCGAGGGCGGAGTAGACGCATTTGAGCTTTACGCAAAGACGGGAGCCAGCGCAAATGCGTATACCTCCAATACAATGACGGCGTATCTTTTCTCCTGTACGGAGAAATTCTATGAGTCCTTAAACGTGCTTCTTGATTTTGTAACCCATCCTTATTTTACGGAGCAGACCGTGCAGAAGGAGCAGGGAATTATCGGTCAGGAAATAAGAATGTACGACGATCATCCTGGCGCAAGGCTTGAAAAAGGACTCCTTGCCGCTATGTACGAAAAGAATAAAATGAGAATAGATATAGCGGGTACCACGGAGTCTATTGCGGAGATTACTGCCGATACTCTTTACAAGTGCTATTACACCTTCTACAATCTCAATAATATGGCTCTTTGCGTATGCGGTGACGTAGACCCCTATATGGTTGCCGAGGTATGCGATAAGGTGCTTGCAGACGCGCCCAAGGAGACTATTATAAGGGATTATGAGGATGATGACGAAAAGCCTGAAGTATTTAAAAAGAGAAGTGTATGCGAGCTTAGCGTATCCAAGCCTATTTTTGCAATCGGAGTTAAGGATCTTGATATTTCCTCCGATCCTAAAATGCGTATGAAAAAAGCATACGGTATGAATATTTTGAACGAAATTCTCTATTCACAGTCGGGAAAAATGTTCAATGAGCTTTACGAAAAAAACTTAATAGCTCACGATCTTTCATCCTCCGCGGAGCATACTAAGTATTGCTCCTTTATACAGATATCCTCCGAGTCATCAGACCCCGAGGCGGTATACGATTATTTCGTTGAGTATATAGAGGAAATGAAGAAAAAGGGGCTGGACGTGGAGGAATTTGAGCTTGCGAAGCGTACGGTTTACGCGTCTAACATCAAATCCTTTGACTCCACTGAGGAGATTGCAAACAATCTTATTTATAACGTATTTGACGGTGGAGATATCCTTGATGCTCCCGAAATAATAAGCTCAATTGATATGGATTACGTAACTGAGCTTCTTAATTCTATGTACAAGGAGGAGTACTACGCTATGTCCGTGGTA
>JAZQLK010000331.1:0-2059 GCA_045542635.1 Eubacteriales bacterium | reverse complement strand
AAGCCCGGTCTTGCGGTTATTATCGTAGGCGACGATCCCGCATCCAAGGTATACGTAAGCAATAAGGAGAAGGGCTGCGCCGAGGTGGGATTTTACTCCGAGGTGCACAGACTCCCCGCAGAAACATCGGAGGAGGAGCTTCTTGCCCTTGTTGACAAGCTTAATATGGATGATAAGATACACGGTATTCTTTGCCAGCTTCCGTTACCTAAGCACCTTGATGAAACCAAGGTAATTCTTGCAATCGATCCCAAAAAGGACGTGGATGCCTTCCATCCCGAAAACGTGGGTAAGATTATGATAGGCAACTACAGCTTCTTGCCTTGTACTCCCGCAGGCGTTATGAAGCTTATTGAGTCCACAGGCGTTGATATAACGGGTAAGGAATGCGTGGTTGTGGGCAGAAGCAATATTGTCGGTAAGCCCCAGGCTATGCTTCTTTTACAGAAGAACGGCACCGTTACTATTTGCCATTCGAGAACAAGGAATCTTGCTGAGGTTACACGCCGCGCGGATATTTTGGTCGTGGCTATCGGTAAGGCCGATTTTATCACAGGTGATATGATCAAGGAGGGCGCGGTTGTAATTGACGTGGGTATGAATCGTCGCGCTGACGGAAAGCTTACGGGCGACGTTGATTTTGCATCAGCGGAGAAGAAGGCCTCCTTCATCACTCCCGTTCCCGGCGGAGTAGGTCCTATGACCATTACTATGCTGCTTAAGAATACAATGACGGCGGCAAAAGTAAATGCAGAATTTCACTAAAGTGACTAGCTTCGCGTCGCAAATGCAGAATTGTAAGTTATTATATCTGGAGCTTTTAAACAGAATAATTGACGGAGAGTAATATGCTTGAAACATTAAAGGCGAGATTTGACAAGAATAGTTTGTTTTTAAGAATAGTGGCTACCTATCTTAACAAATACGAAAAGCTTGTTACAAGTGATATAATAGAGGAGATTACAGGCGGTGACAAGGCTCTTTGCCAGACCGCCTTTTCCGCGTTTTTGTCCTCCGCCTTTATTGACGACCACGCTCTTGAAATGGAGCTTCAAAGGGAGTATTTCATCCCCTCGGTTAAAAGGCTTAACCCCGTGGAATATGAGAACAATCCCTACTATAAAAATATAAAAATCCCCGATAAAAAGGTTGAAAGTTGGACACTTGGTTGGCAAAAATACGTTCCGTACGAGGGCTTTATACGGGATGATTACACGGTTTTCCCCGATTACCGCGAGGTTCCCTCAATAGGCTTTTTCGAAGAAGAATTTGCCTTCCCCACTGTTTACGAAAACGGGGTGGAGTGGATGGCAATTAAGCCGAACGAGATAGAAACAATGAAGGAGCCAATTAAAAAAGCCCAAGGGCGTGTGGTTGCTTTCGGTCTCGGACTTGGATATTTTGCTTATATGGCGTCTCTAAAAAGCGAGGTTACGTCGGTTACCGTAGTGGAAAGGGATGAAAGTGTAATTAAGCTTTTTGAAAATGAGATTTTACCCCAATTTGAGCATAAGGAAAAAATCAAAATAGTAAAATCCGACGCCTTTGATTTTTTAAGGGATAAAAATAATGCGGGTAAATTTGATTACGCCTTCGTCGATCTATGGCGTGATATTTCCGATGGAACCGATCTGTATATTAAAATCAGAAGGCTTGAAAACAAGCTTGGCTGTCATTTTGAATATTGGATAGAGAAGTCAATCCTTTTGGGAATACGCAAAAACCTCTTTTACGCCATATACGAAAGCGAAAAAAACGGTAAAAACACTCTTACGTATGCGGAAATTATAAACCGCCTATCCCTTGATTACGTAAAGGAATTCGTAAAATTTATATAAAGAAAAACCGACGGAAAATTCCGTCGGTTTTATCGTTATGTAATTACTGCAAGAAAAGCTTCTTAAATAAAATTACCCAAACGCAGTCGAGCCAACCGATGATGATACCGGAAGGAATTGTAACGAGGATACAGATAACGAGTCTGATAAGACCGCCCTTCTTGAGCCAAGTGGACCATCTAACTACGATTTCTGTAATGTAGTTAACTACGGGGATAAGG
>JAZQLK010000330.1:0-2122 GCA_045542635.1 Eubacteriales bacterium | reverse complement strand
ATGCTTCCGTATTGCTACATAATCACCGTGGACGAGCTTATTGGCTCGGAACAGATGCTTAATATCAGCGCACGGTATAATTCATATACTCAAAACAAGATGCTCGAAAGCTACGAAAATGAAATTAAGGGCTCGCCCTTTGCAACTCAAACACTGTATTTTGGAGGATAAAATGAAAACGAAAAAGAAATTAAAAACAGCGCTACTCGCCATTGAGTTAACACTGATTTCACTAATTATCATTGCTCTTTTAGCGTTTGCAATAACGAGCGTTGTTATTATGTTTACAAGCCCCGAGGCGGAATATTCCGAGTGGTTTGGGGAGACATTTTTCGGCGTTGTGCTTGAAAAGGAGCCAGCTGTCGAGGAAGAGGTTAAGAATTTAACGCTTGTCGAGCAGGTAACGGAAAAATTAAAGACACACGCGGTTGATATTGTGATTTGCCTTGTAAAGGTGGTTATAATTTACGCTATTTGCCGTATTATAAGACTTGTTTTCGCAGTTATAATGAAGCGCAACAATCGCGCAAAGACAATTCTTGCCTTGCTTGACGGCTTTGTAAAATACGGATGTGCAATTGCCATTATTTTCTTCGTTTTGAAGGCGGTTGGAGTAAACACTGGTGCGCTTATTGCCTCAGTAGGCGTTCTAACTCTCGTTGTCGGTCTTGGTGCTAACGCACTTATTGCAGATATTATTGCAGGTATTTTCATTATATTTGAAAACGAATATAACGTTGGTGAGGTTATTTCAATTGATGATTTCCGCGGCACTGTGCTTGAAATCGGAATTCGTTCAACGAAGCTGCTTGATGCGGCAGGCAACATTAAAATTATAAACAACGGCAACATCGGCGATATAGTAAACCTTTCACGTGAGCTTTCTCTTGCCGTTGCGGACTGTGACTTCCCTTACGACGTGCCTATTGAGTTTGTTGAAAACATTATTATGAACAATCTTGACACTATCAAGGAAAGAATTCCGGCAATAGTGGAAGGACCTTACTATAAGGGCGTTTGTATGTATAAGGATTCAAACGTTACCATTAAATTGGTTGCTAAGTGCAACGAGGACGACAGATTTCAGGTGCAAAGAGATTTACTCCGTGAATACAGAATTCTTTTGACGGAGAACGATATCGATATTGCATTCCCACAGGTTGTTATCAATCAGCCAAGCGCTAAGGAATACAAGCTGACAAAGAAGGACAAGCGCGCGGCACGGGAGTTTGCACAGGAGCAAAAGGAGCTTGCAAGCAATTTAGAGGAACAGCAGCTATAAAAGCTTAAATTCAATTTTTTCTAACAGAAAAAGTCTCCACTCGACGGTGGAGACTTTTTGATTTAATCTTCTTTTTTAACAGTGTTATAGGTAATGGCAACTGCGTTTTCAGTAACGTCCTCGCCTATATAGCTTGGTGTGCCGTTATCAAGAACATAGGCTGAAGCATAGATTGGAATATCCTTTTGCGTTTCGCCAATTTCTGTAACCTTTAATGTGTAAATTGTGTAGTTTACGTTTGTAATATCAACCACGTATGCACCGCTTAATGATTCGCCATTTTCGTCAAAGAGCTTGCCGTCTTGGCTAATCTGTGCGCTTGCAAAAACTATGCCGTAGTTAAACGTATATCCATCTGCTTGAGATGCTACATACTTGAGAATTTCATCCTTATCGATAACGATACCGTAGGTGAAGAATGACCCGCCGAGCTCCTTTGAATAGCCCTTGTTTACAAAGAGTGGTGCGCAAATTTCCTCTTCAAGCTCGCCACCACACTGTGTGCATACCTTAACGCATACATAGCTTGTTAAGTACTGTGCGCCCTTGAATTTGTTTTCGCCAATCACGCCGTTTACGTTGTGATCACCATAGAAGGTTTCGCAGATTTCCAAGCCGTAAACAACGTGTCTGCCTGTAGAATAGCCTTCAGGATTTTGTGAATAGATTTCGTATGATACGTTATCTATTGTCTTCCCTGCGCTAACGCACGATTGAACGGTTGAAATATACTCCTCGTCACTACTTGTTACGAAAAATACAATATCGTTTCTTAAATTGTTACGAAAGGAATCCGATTTTACTGTTTCAAGAGTGCTTGGTAAATAAACTGTTTGAAGA
>JAZQLK010000329.1:0-4673 GCA_045542635.1 Eubacteriales bacterium | reverse complement strand
CTTGTCGAATTTTTTTATCCAAGCCGCAGGCTTGGCATATCATCACCGCGCGAAGCGTGGTGCATATCATCAGCCCCTTTGGGGCTGTATCTCATCACGCTTTAGCGTGCATCTATCTGCGGCTTGATGATATACAACACTCCGTGTTGATGATATCCAATTCCTGCGGAATTGATGATATACACGCCTACGGCGTGATTTTGCGTTGGAGTTCAAATCCTAGTGGCAACCCACAAAAAATATCTTTTCGTAGCATCTATACAAAAAATTCGACAAGCCTTAACTTGTCGAATTTTTTTATTTTACGGGATAGTAAATACATCTTTCCTTAATACATTGAGGGTTAGCGCTTGTAAATTCACAAATTATATCTTCAATTTCAAGCTCCACGCCGTATTTTTCCTTAAGAAAGCTTACTGCGTTTGTAAGAGTAATATATGCGTTTCGTTTACAGCAACGGGGGCCGCCCATTGTACTCATCTTCTGTACGGCACGGCAGGTATGCTCCATATTTTCACCGTACATATCTCCGTCGGTAAGATGGCAAAGGGAATGGATAACCGCCATAGCGGCTCCAACGCCGGTTACCGCTCCGCATACACCCCATCTGCCGCACATACCGGGAGGCATTTTAATGCTTCGGGAGGAGAGCTGATCAAACGCCTCGTCAATATCAATATTACCCCCCGCATTACGGAATGCTATAATAAGGGCGGCTCCGTCAAGGAAATGATGCTCGGGGCCGTGGATGTTTATGTAGTCCTTTTTCATAAGAGCTTTAGCCACGTCTACGGGGTTTTTAGACCCTTGCTCCCTTATATCTCTTTTTATCCTTTCGTATTTTTCTTCCATTGTATAGGTCATAATTACCTCCTTCAAGAGTGATACTTCTTGTATTGTATTAAATTAACGCGCCCTTTCAGGCAAAAATCTCACGGGCTATCTTTAAGCTTTCCGAAGCATCAAGGGTAGGAAAGTATTCCAAGCCGATTGCGCCGTCATAGCCCGCCTTATCGATGGCGTCGATAATCACGCGGTAATCGTTTTCACCAAGCCAAGGCTCGTGCCTTCCGGGATGTCCCGCAGCGTGAAGGTGAGCAATATACTGTAAATTTGATGTAACCGTGGGGATTATATTTCCCTCGGTAATTTGCTGATGGTAAATATCATATATAACCTTAACGTATGGATTGCCAACCTCGCGCACAATATCAAACGCCTCGCTTGACGAGGAAAGATAATATCCCTTATGGTCGAAAAGAGTGTTTAATGGCTCTATCATAAGTGTAATTCCGTATTGCTCCAAAATGGGCGTAGTGGCAATAAGCCCGTCCACTATGGATCTATGCTGATACGCTCTATCCATACCTGTGTCGGCGCCAACCTGGGTAATAAGACGCTTAACCCCAAGCCTTGATGCAAATTCACAGGTCTTTTTAACGCCGTCGCAGAATGCATCGCGGAAGGCGGGGTCCGTCAGACGGAATTCCGTTACGCACATACTGACAAGCGTAACACCCGTTTCGTCAAGCACCGCTTTAGCGCGAACAGGATCAATATTTCCCCATCCCCAAAGCTCTGCGGCATCATATCCTAAGGACGCAACGCTTCTTATAGCGTCACAAAAATCCGTGTTTCTGAAAAAGCAGGGTAGCACTACACAAGGTCGCATAATAAATCTCTCCTTAAAAGCTCTGTATATAAAGTATATCATATAAATACCTAAATTTGCAAGACTATTTACATTCATATAAGTCTGTGTTATACTGTAAATATGAATAAACCTTAAGAGAGGCAACGTAAAATGGAAAAATACGCGTGGAAGGCAAAAATAGTTGATGGAGCATTAGAGGAGTATATAAGACGTCACGATGCAATCTGGGATGAAATGAAGGACGTTCTTTCAAGTGCGGGAATAGTAAACTATACTATATGGAACGTAGGAAATGAAATGTTCGGTTATTACGAGTGTGAAAAGGGCATTGAATACGCCGCAAGGGTACAAAGAGAAAGCCCCATCGTTGACAAATGGAACGAATATATGAAGGATATCCTTATAATGGAAATGGACCCTGAAACAGGCGCACAGCCTCAGCTTAAAAAGGTGTTTTCCTTTAAATAATAACCTTTAAGGAGAGCTTAATATGAATTTTCCGAATAAGATTTTTTCGGGCTATCAAGGACCTTGTCACTGTCAAGGCATAGCCGTTGATAAAGAAAAGGGATATATCTATTATTCATTTACAACCAAGCTTGTAAAATCGGATTTTGACGGCAACGTAATAGGAAGCGTTGACGGACTTATCGGACATCTCGGATGCATAGATTTTTGCGAAAGGGACGGCAGAGTGTACGGCTCCTTGGAGTTCAAGAACGACATAATTGGCAAGGAAATACTTAAAAATCTCAATATTGAGAATACACAGGTTAAAAACGCATTTTACTGTGTCATTTTTGACGTTGATAAAATCGACAGAATGAATATGGACGCAGAGAGGGACGGAATAATGAGAGCCGTTTACTTGCCCGAGGTGGTTGCGGATTTCGAGGATAACGGCATTGACCACCCCCATAAATACGGATGCAGCGGAATAGACGGAACCGCCTGGGGACCCGCTTGGGGCAAGACCGACGGAGAGGAATATCTTCGCATATGCTACGGAATATACGGAAGCGTAGACAGAACGGATAACGACTGTCAGATAATTCTTACCCTTGATGCAAAAAATTGGTGGGACACCGTAGCGAAGCCCTTGAATCAAAGCAGTATGCATAAAAGCGGAGCTTACAGTATATCCAAGGAGTTCGTAAGAACGGGAAGCACAAACTGGGGCGTACAAAATCTTGAATACGATGCCTATACCAAACGTTGGATTCTTTGCGTTTACAGAGGAAGCAAGCCACAGTATACAAACTATGATATGTACCTTATTTCTGCGACTGAAACGCCGAAAATGTCAGTAGATTCCGTATACGGTGAGGAAATTTCCGTACTTTCTACGTACAATAGCGGTATATATTTTCCCTACGGCTCAACGGGTATTTACGCCTTTGGAAACGGATATTACTATTTTTCCCGGCCGGGATATGATAAGGAGCGGGGACAGTACACTAACGTAAGACTTTACCGTGCCAAGGACAGCGACAGCGAGCCCTTCGAATTGGTTGAATAATATCGGTAAAAAAGACCGCTTCACGTCGAGGCGGTTCTTTTTTTCTTTGCATATAATGTAGGGAGGTGATATTATGAATTTATACGGACTTTTTAAAAGATGTCTTGAAATTCCCTACACACGTGTGGATAATTCGGGGGATTACGCATATGAAAGAATAGGAAATACCCTTTATATTTATTTGGAAAGCTCAAACGGAAAAGAGGATTGGAAAAACAATTTTGATTTCCCCGCAAAGCCCTACAAGGATATGGAGGGGAAGACCTGGTTTGCTCATAGCGGCTTTTTAAAGGTTTGGAAAAGCATTGAGCCCCATATAAAAAAGCTTATCCTTGACCCAACCGTAGAAGGTATAGAAACCGTTGGCTATTCCCACGGTGGAGGACTTGCGGTTTTGTGTCACGAATATGTGTGGTATAACCGCCCCGACCTGAGAGGAAGAATATACGGCTACGGCTTTGGTTCGCCAAGAGTTATTTGGGGACTTAAAAAACGGGAGCATAATATAAGATGGGAGAGCTTTACCGTAATACGCAATACAGACGATATTGTCACCCACGCCCCTCCCGCTCTTTTCGGATACTTCCACGTAGGCTCTATATTGGAAATAGGAGAAAAGGGTAAGTATTCAAGCATAGACGCCCATCGCCCCGAAAGCTATCTTACAGAGCTTAAACGCTATGATGAATATTAAAAACCGCGACACAGTGTCGCGGTTTTTATACTTTTACGGATTGGGCTCAATGGGAATTACAACGTTTGCGGAATCGTCAGCCATAACAGAGGGAAGCTTTCCGTCCCATTTAGCAAGATATTCGGCGTATTTTAAGTAGTCTGCAATAACCGCAATTTCCTCCGCGGTTTTTCCTGTGAAATCAATTACGTATTCGATGCTTTCGTTTCCGTCTTCATCGGTTACTGCATTTTCATTTACGGTAAATCCAAGAGCTTTAGCTACCTCAACGGATTTTATCTGTAATGCGATGGCTTGAGCGCGGGCAATTTCTATCTGCGCTTCCTTATCCGCTTCAGCTGCAATAAGCTTGGCTTCAGCAGTAGCCTTGGCAATTTCTATCTGTGCTTGAGCCTCCTTAAGCTTAGCCTGAGCTTCACCCTCAGCCTTCTGTACAGCCGCTTTAGCCTCTGCCTCGGCAGCAGCTATTTTAGTCATATTTTCATATTCTGCCTGGAGCTGCTTCTGCTCGGCAATCATCTTATCCTCAACAGCTTTTTCAAAGGCGTCGGAGAAGTCGATGTTTGTAAGAACAACAGTTGCAATTGTTACGTGATATTCATCGGCAATAGCGTTTTTGATAGATTCCTCAACTCTCGGGGACATGGATGCGCGGTCTGAAATAATATCCATAGCCTTATAGGATGAAAGCACGGATTTCGTTTTTTCGATGGCGATGGATTCAATACGGCTTTGCAATACCTTGAGAGAGCCGTACTGGGTAGCGATATCAATTACCTTATCTGTTCTTATTTGATACTGGAGAG
>JAZQLK010000328.1:0-7434 GCA_045542635.1 Eubacteriales bacterium | reverse complement strand
AATACATACGGAGCCTCTCTGGGATGCGCCCTTTTCAAGGAAATAAATACCAACTCTGTCGCCGCCTCTTACGATCTTAGAGGTGTCAACACCGAAGTAACGGAGAGAATCAACCGCTGCCTGTCCGATAGCGTGCTTAGGAAGCTTTGTAACGTATACGCTATCCATGCCGTAATTAGCGAGGGATACTGCAACGTTTGCTTCGCCGCCGCCAAATGTAGCCTGCATCTGGTCGTTCTGGAAGAATCTGTAATAACCGTTGGGAGCGGGTCTTAACATAAGCTCGCCGAATGTAACTATTTTAGCCATTGTTTCTTGCCTCCTTAACAATTTCTACCGACTGACGGCAGAGCTCTGTAATTTCGTCCCACTTACCGTTGTCGATAAGGTCTGCGCTTACCATATAGGAGCCGCCGCAAGCGCAGATAACGGGACTCTTAAGGTAGTCCTTAAGATTCTTAAGGGAAATACCTCCTGTGGGCATAACCTTGAACATAGGGAAGGGCGCGCTCATAGCCTTAATCTTAGCAAGTCCGCCGGACTGCTCAGCAGGGAAGAACTTAAGAACCTTAAGTCCGAATTTATAAGCCGCGTGATAATCAGTAGGTGTTGTACAGCCGGGGTAAATAGCAATACCCTTTTCAATAGAATAAGCAACAAGCTCGGGGTCAAAGCCGGGAGTTACAATAAATTCAGCGCCTGCCGCAATAGCCTTGTCAATATGCTCGGTAGTCATTACTGTACCTGCACCGCAAAGCATTTCGGGGCACGCCTCCTTCATAAGCTTGATAGCCGTATCAGCTCCTGCCGCGCGGAAGGTAACCTCTGCAATGGGCACTCCGCCTGCGCAGAGAGCCTTGGCAAGGGGAGCCGCATCTCTTTCGGGATTGTTGAGCTTGATAACGGGAACTACGCCGATTTGTTCAACTCTTGTGTTAATATCCATAAACAAAATCTCCTTTGTTAATTTATCTTCTATCATTTTACCATCTTTTCTCAACAATTTCAATATATTATTTTAATAAATTTTACTTACTTTTTTTGCAAATCTTGTACATATGCAAATTATGTGCTATACTGATCCTATAAACGGATTTCAAGGAGCTACTATGAAGCAGTATAAATATCAGATGCACATACATACAACCGCCTGCTCACGTTGCGGACTTATGACCCCTTACGAGCTTTGCAAAAGCCTTTACGATAACGGCTACAAGGGCGCAGTTTTAACCAACCATTTTTTACACGGAAATACTGAAATCGAAAGATCTCTTCCCTGGGAGGAATTTGTAAAGGCGTACGAAAAGGACTACCTTGAATGTTGTGAGGCGGCAAAGGAATTTGACCTTGATATACTTTTCGGCATTGAGGAGGTTGTAGTTCCGGGACTTGAAATTCTTTGCTACGGTCTGACTCCGAAAATTCTGTATAACAATCCCGAGCTTGGTAATTGGGGCGTTGAAAATTGGTCCGCCCTTATGCGTAAAAACGGCGTTGTGCTTATACAAGCCCATCCGTACAGAGAGGCAGGATATATACCGAATCCCGGCCCCCTTCCCCTTGAATATATTGACGGAATTGAAATTTACAATCACGGAAACTCAACACAGGAAATAAACGATAAGGCAATGGCGCTGGCTTTGGAAAATCCCCACCTTATTACAACATCGGGTGCGGATGCTCATTGGGGTGAAAACGTTCCCTTTGGCGGAATTGTCACAAAAAAACGCATACGCAACGAAAAATCCCTTGCAAAAATTTTAAAAAACAAGCAATTCGAGCCAATTTTGCCGTAATAAAAACGCATCCTCACGGATGCGTTTTTGCTTTATTCAAAATACGGCTTGCTTCTGTTTTCACAGTAGTAAGCAAATCTGTCGGGCTTTTCTATCGTCTCTCTTGCAAATATCAAAAGCGCGGGGAAGGACGGAGTTGGTACAAAATTGTATACAGTCTGCGTTTCATCATCCATCTCAATTTGCATAGAACGAATGAAACGGTATTTTGTTAAAATTTTAAGCACCTCGTCAGCCTTTTCATTTTTTACGCCGAGATTCTTTACTAAAAGATTTGCCGTAAAGGCTTTTTTGTAATCTCTTTTATTGAGCATTACGCAAGCATCGAACACATCTTTATCTGATAGATCCTTAAAAAATTCCGTATAATTTATACCGTCAAAATATGCCGCGTTAAAATCCTTGGGATCTTGCGCCAAAAGAAAATACTGCAGTCTGTTGGCTATGCCCATACGGGTAAAGCCTTCATTATTGAGCATAGATGAATATATCTGCTCATTCTCCTTCAAGCCGTTTTCGTATTCATCCAACCCGCCTGTATTCTTTTCGTCTGCATAAGGCATTATTGATTTTTCAATAATCCAGCAAAGCTCCAGAGCTTCTTTTATTTTCTTGCTTTTCGGCGCTTCTATAAGCTTTTTGGTAATGGCTGTTTTTAAATCTGTATAATCGGTTATGCTTCTTCCAAAGAGAAAATCAACGGATACGCCGAAAAATTCCGCTATTTTGGGTAAAAGCTCTATATCGGGCACTCCGCCGTTTTCCCATTTAGATACCGCCTGAGCCGATACGTGCACGAAGCTTGCAAGCTCCTCCTGTTTTATACCGCGCTCCTTGCGCATAGCCGCAATTTGTTTTCCTATCATTTCTGTTCCCATATTAAACTCCTTTTTGTTTGTTGAAATTAAATCGAAAGCCGCTTTCTTGATTAGATTATACAACAATTATCGGTTGTTTTCAATGGAGGTGTTATTGAGAAAAACAAATAGCGGTTGATTTACTTACTTAATGCTTTTGTTATAACATCAAGCTGCAGCTGTATTTCCTTATCCCCAGCAAAATCAAAGGAGCCTTTATTTTCTTCCATTTGCAAAATACTTACATATAGCTCCATAGTCAGATCCTTTATATTTTTTCGTATTCTTTTAATAAGCTCATCACCCTTAAGGATATAGGCTATAAAAAGTGAGAGCAGACTGCGATCTGCTCTCATTGTTATTATATATCCTCCGCAAGTGCCTTACGCTTTTGCCACCTGCCTGCGAGGAAATAAATTATACTGGGTATTGCGTAGCCGTAAGGGGCAAGACCGTAACCGAGAACGAAGCCGAAGAAGCCCCATCCGAGGAAAATACCGAAGAGCCAGCTTAATCCTATACGAAGAACTACTCCGTCAAGTATAGCAAGCGCCATACTTAATTTTGCGTTACCGATGCCTTGAACAAAGGCTCCGCTTCCGCGCATTACCGCAAAGGCGGGGAACATCCATAGAATCGCCTTTATAAATTTCGAGGACATTTCGTGAACCAAGGGGTCGTCTGAGAATATCATAAACAGATACTTGCCAAGGGTTATATATAAAATCATAAAGAATGCGGTTAAGGCTATGGAATACATTATCGCGTATTTTACAACCTTTTTCGCTCTTTCGTTATTACCCGAGCCTATATTCTGACTTATCATAGGAACGGCGGCGTACTGTATTCCCTGGGATATCTTATTTACAATATCGTCTATTCGTACGCCAACTCCAAAGGTAGCGGAGGCTACAACGCCAACCTCGTTTATAAGAGAGTTTACAACAAGCATTGAAAGGTTTATAAAGCCCGACTGAATAGCCATAGGGGTGCCGAGGCTTGTTATCATTCCCACGTATTTCGCCTTTGGAATAAAGCTTTCCTTTTTAAAATCAAAGCCGAAATCACACCGTTTTTTGTAAAGATAGAAGAGTGAAAAGAGGAATGAAGCTGCCTGACCGATTATAGTTGCCCACGCAGCGCCTGCAACTCCCCAGCCAAGAATTCCCGTAAAGAGAATATCCAAAACAAGGTTTACCGCAGATGCGATACCGATAAATAAAAAAGGTCTTTTTGCATCTCCCATTCCGCGTAAAACTGCGGAAACAAGATTGTATCCTGCGGTAAAAATAAGTCCGAGAGCGCAAATTATCAGATACTCCCTCGCCATTTCATAGGATTCCTGCGGTATTTTCATAACGGTAAGAATCCAATTCTGCAAAGCAATGATAATAACGCTGAATATAATAGCAACAACGGAAACGAATACAAAAAGCGTACCTATTACGTCATTCATTTCCTTGCGCTTCCCTGCTCCTAATGCTTGGGCTAACAGCACCTGTCCCGCATTGGAAAAGCCGAGGCAAACCATTGTTGCAAAATTTACTATCTGGCTACTCTGTGACACCGCAGATAGACCCGCCGTGCCAACGAATTTACCAACAATTATCATATCTATGGTACTGTAAAGGACGAGCAAGGCGTTTGATGCCATAAACGGCAAAGCAAACAAAACGAGCTGCTTTGCTATACTTCCCTTGGTAAAATCCTTCGATAAGCTTTTTGCCACACGCTCACCTCCCATAATATTCTATGGAATATAATATCACAAGTTACTTAAAATGTCAATAATATAAAATCGCCGTTGAATTAAGCATTTTTCGTGATATAATGGGCTACAGCAAGCGCAAGAATATCGAATTCTTCCTTGAAATGTCTCTGCTAACATATCCCGTTCAAGATATTTTCTCATTCCGCTCCACGAACCGAGAATTTTACCCGTATAATTCCTTTTCGCTATTATTCATCGCTAGCTTCGCCTCCAAAACTCGCGAAGCGAATATCACTCGGCGACAGTCGAATATAACTGCGTAGCAATAGAACTCGCTAAGAGGCAAATAGAATCGGAGTGATACTTCGTTAAAAGTATCACTCCGGTACCACGGGGGATTTATATAAGAAGCCAGCTATTGTAAAATACCCTTTATTTTAAAGCTATTCTCTTTGGTGCGCGCCATACGGTAATTTCGGATGAAAGGAATTCGCCCTTTGTAATTCCCTCAAGGTCGGAAAGAGAGTTTACCTCTCTGTCGCCGATAGCCACAATTACGTCACAGGGTAAAATACCCTTTGCAGACGCCCCTGCAAATTGGTCGACGTCGCAAACAAGCACACCGTTATGACCTGCCGTTGCAAATGCGGACATCTCACCGTCGGTTTCAATGTTCTTTACCTTCATATCAAACAACGTGATAATATTAGACTTCCTCTTTTTTTGACTTTGATTGATTTTGGGCAGAACAGGAGTCTTAGCAAGCTTTTTAAGGGGCTCATATCTTACGCCAAACTCACGGGGAAATCCTTCAAATCCGGAAATCTCGGGAGATATGAGAGTATAATCGCCCCGTCTTGCATTGGCAAAAACGCATTTTGTCTTTATTGAGCCCTTGTCCATACCCGTGATCTTCTCAAGCTCGGGAGCTTTTTTAATACCCCTTGTATTTTTCGAATGTAACACATTTGAATCAATTCTCTTTCCAAAGCCGTTGTTCATTAAAATCGGCTGATATTCTGTGAAAATAATGTTATTTTCAACCACGTCCCCGCTGTTTTCATACCAAACGTGCATATGTATGGAATTATTTACCGTTATATTGTTGTGGACGTATCTGCCAAAGCCCTCTCGTAGCTTTATGCCGCCGTTTAAACACAAATTATTGTATATTTCATAATTTGAGGAGCCGTCGTCAAGATCAATATCCCATCCTCTGTCACAACGGAATCTGCTGTTTCTTATAACTGTTTTTTCTATACAGTCAAGATTAGCATACTTGTAAATCTCGTTTTGCTCAAGGTCATAAAGATGCCAGAATCTGTCCCTTCCCCACGAATTGAAGCTGCCGTGATCTCCCGTTTCCTTAACCGTATCGAACACGTCGCATCCGTCAATCAAATGGCCGCCGAAGGTGCCCTCGGAAATATTTATACCCGCGCGGGACGCATCGTAAATGCTTGTGTTTAAGATGCTGATGCCGTAGGACATTGAAATCTCAACACCCGTCGCCTGCTTTTCGACTGCGCCTACGCGCTCAATCAAGCAATTATCAACCGTACATCCCTTTGGATATTCCTTGCTTTTAGGTCCTTTTTTCTTGTCTATTGCAAGAAAGCTCTGGCTTTTTGTAGCCTCGAACAAAGGGCTTCTTACAGAGCTTGGCTTACCTACAAAGCAAATACCGCTTGCGCCAAGATCCTTGAAATGGCATTTTGAAACCGTTATATTACTGTTTCTGCCGTCAACGAAAACGCCGTTTGTACCAATATCAAAAAGCGAGCATTCCGACACGGCGCAATCTCTTGAATCTGTAAAATATATGGCGCCACCTCTGTAAATTGTCCAATCGCTTCGTAAAAGCGGCTCGTTTGTGAGCATAAAGGTTCTCTTTGCGCGTCTTATTTTAATATTTTTAATGCTTACGTTTTTGCATCCCTTAAGCACGAAAAAGCTTGAATTTACAGAGATCTCGGCGCTATTTAGGTTATGCTCGGGCTTCAAGAACACGTACACACGTTTATTTGTCTTATCAAAGTACCACTCACCCGGCTCGGTCATTTCCTCACGCAGGTTTTCAATATACTTAAAATCGGAGTGCATACCCATCTGTCTGTTATTCTGCCATCCGCCTATATAGGTAAGATTGCCGTTTTCATCCTTACCCGTTACCTCATAGGAATATCCGCCCCAATTGTGAAGATGCATTGCGTGAATGTAAGCGCCGACGGGATTCTTCCACTCATCCGCCTTCTCCCTTGATAAAACGTCCCTTGAAAATCCGCCGAAAATTTTTATTCTTGGATTGTACTTGGGAAAACGCGCCATTTGATATTTTTCACCGCAAATATATAACCCATCGGCATCGTATTCCGTCGCCGCGGAAAATACGCCGTTTCCTTCATCTACCCATCCGTCAAGCTTTACGCAACCCTGTATAACGGTATTTTTTCCTCCGCGGATCTCAATGTCTTCACCCTTGATATAGATTGCATCCGTCAGATCGTATACGGTATTTTTTAAGCAAATAACAGTTTTTCCGCTCTCCTTATAGCAGACAAAGCCACGTGTATTCTTACTCGCAATTAATGACAAAAGTCTTTTGTAAGACAGCTTTTTCAAGTAATTCTCCCGATTTTTCGCCTCTTTTTTGTCTGCAAACACCTCGAAATAGCAAAGGTCGGTCGGTAATTTTTTGCAAAGAAGCTGAGAGCATACGCCAAAGCCGTATTCTCCCTCGCTCCGCGTTAAATAGGTATAAAACATAATCCACCTCTAAAGCGTTTTTCTTGATTATACCGCGTATAGTAAATAAAGTCAATTATGTAAGACAAATATTACGGATTTTCCTGCCCATTTATAAGGGCTTCCATATTAAATTCCATTATACGCTGCATCAGTATCTATATATTTAAATACGGCTTTTTTGCGCTATTGCATTGAATTTTTTTGCATATAATGATATAATCCTTTAAGGAGCGTTATCATAAAAGGATTATTTGAACAGCATAAAATCAGAAAAAACGTTGATTTAAACGGAAATAGGAAATTTAAGCTCAACCCCGGCAAT
>JAZQLK010000327.1:0-3579 GCA_045542635.1 Eubacteriales bacterium | reverse complement strand
TTTTCCTTCTTTGTAAGACCGAAGCCCTCTGTAAAAATGCTGTGGGGCTTACCCATATGGGAGCAAAGGATAACCTTAGCACCGTTATCGAGAAGGTACTTGATTGTGGGGAGAGCGCCGATAATTCTCTTATCGCTTGTGATAACGCCATCCTTAAGGGGAACGTTAAAATCGCATCTTACAAGAACTTTCTTGCCTGCAACGCTAACGTCTTCAATGGTTTTCTTGTTGTAAGTCATAGTTTGTATCTCCTATTTTTTATTTTTTCACATATAATATAGCACACTTTTACTGTTTTGACAACAGTTTTTTACATTTTTTCATATATTTATTTTGATAACAGAGTATATGAATAAGAATATACCAAAAAGGATTCTGTACCATCCGAAGCCCTCGAAGCTATGCTTCTTAACGAATGCCATCAAGAGTCTTATAACGAAGAAGGACACGAGGAAGGACGTAACGGAGCCTGCTATCAGAAACCATATATCCGTTGCCGTAAGGCTTAAGCCCTCCAAAAGGAAATCAAGGGTTTCAAGAGCCGATGCTCCAAGCATTACCGGAATTGCCAAAAAGAAGGAGAATTCCGCCGCCGCGGTTCTTGATACTCCTACGGTGGACGCTCCGAGAATCGTGGAGCCGGAGCGTGACGTTCCCGGTACTACGGAAAGAGTTTGGAAACAGCCTATTTTAATAGCTGTCTTTACGTCGATATCGTAGACGGTTTCATACTTGAATTTCTTATTTCTGTTCATTCTCTCAATAACGATAAAGAGAACGCCGTAAACCACGAGAGCAACGGAAATGATAATAAGCTCGATATACTGATTGTCGCCTATTACCTTATCAAGAATAAGCTTGTCGATTATAATGCCTAAAATTGCGGTGGGAACAACGGCGATAAGCACGTAGAACCAAAGCTTCCAGGTTTGCTTCTTCTGCGTATCCAGCTTGTTTTTCGACCAGGGATTAAGCTTGTCGAAGAACAGGATTATAACTGCGATAATAGAGGCAAGCTGCGCCACTACGAGGAACAAATCCCAGCAGCCCTGACTAACATTTGGCCTTACGAATTCCTTGGCTATTATCATATGTCCTGTGCTTGATACGGGAAGCCACTCGGTAATTCCCTGTACGATTCCTATAAGAACAGCTTTTAAAATTTCGATAAACGTTTCCATAATATCACCTCTCTGCCGAGCGTAAAATATCGCCGGGCTTAACGTCAAAGGGAACCTTCAGCTTAAAGAGCATAAAGGGATGGGGGGCGGATTCTATTGCATTTCCGTTTTCATCCGTCATATATTCGGCAACGAAGCCCCGTCCGCATTTACCGGGGGTTATAAGCTCCACGCTTTCCCCTCTTGTAAGCTTGTTTTTCTGCATAAACGTAGCATATCCGTCTGCATCCCTTTCGGTTTTAGCCACACAGAGGTAGGCTTTTTCACGAAGATAGCCGTTCTGGCTTACTGTCTGTGGGTTCTTCATAGGATCGTCGAAGAAGAAGCCTGTAGCGTATTCTCTGTGGCTTACGCTTTCAAGCTCGCGGAGCCACGCTTCATTGAATTTATATGATGCGGGATCCTTAAGATATTCGTCTATTGCCATTCGGTAGGTATTTGCGCAAATGGACGTGTAGTATGCGCTCTTCATTCTGCCCTCGATCTTAAAGCTGTCTATACCGCTTTCCATAAGAGCGGGGATATGCTCTATCATACACATATCCTTGGAGGACATTACGTATGATCCCTCCTTGTATTCTTCAAGGGATAATACGTCCTCGGGACGCTTTTCCTCGGCGAAGTCTATGGGGCTTGCGTTACAGTAATTCCATCTGCAGGGCTGAGCGCAGGCTCCTCTGTTGGCATCTCTGCCCGTATAGTAATTGGAAAGGAGGCATCTGCCGCTATAAGAAATACACATTGAGCCGTGAATAAAGCATTCAAGCTCCAGATCCTTTGGAGTATTTCTTCTTATTTCATTTATCTCCTGTAGAGAAAGCTCTCTTGCAAGGACAACGCGCTTAGCGCCCATTTTATACCAAGCGGTTGCCGCCGCCGCTGACACGATGCTTGCCTGGGTGGATATGTGAATTTCCATATCGGGGATAAGCTCCCTTGCCATCCGGAACACTCCGAGATCGGAGATAATCAAGGCATCAACGCCGATTTCGTCGTATTTTTTCAGATACGTACCGAGAATTTCGTACTCCTTTGTATGGGGCATAGTGTTTACGGTTACGTAAATTTTTACGTTTCTTTCGTGAGCGTACTTAACAGCCTCGGAAAGCTCTTTAAGGGTAAAATTATCTGCGGCGGCGCGCATTCCGAACATATCGGATGCAAGATACACCGCGTCTGCGCCGTACAGAATCGCGGACTTCATTTTTTCGAAATTGCCCGCGGGACATAAAAGCTCTTTCATCGTTTTAACCTCTTATTGCTTTAATAAAGCGAATCTTCTTTCTCCGCCGTGGGTGAAATACTTATGAATTCCAAAGCAGACTCCACCGTTTATAAGGGTAACAAGAAGCATACTCAAAGCAAAGCTTACAAAGGACATAAGCACTGCAACGCCTACCATTATAAAGCACCAAAGCATACCGCCAAGCATTGCGCCGAATACGGCAAAGCCCTGCTTAAGCGCCACGTTTTCATTCTGCCAGTCGAATTTCGGGAAGCAAAGTCCGAGAAGCATACCGAAATATGCTCCAAAGGCTACGACAGCGCATATTGCCAGCGTTATAGCAACAGTATCAAGGACAGAAAGCTCCAAGGCTACTCCAAGGATAATGCAGGAGATCACACAGGCGGGAAGACCTATTATAATGTGGCAGCAGACCTTAGCAAGAAGAATGCTTCTTGGTGGGATAGGCAAGGACTGTAAAATCCAGAGATTTTTATCCTCTAAGGATATGGAGGGAGCTGAAATCATAATCATAGATGAGCCGAAGGCAACCACGGCAAAGGCTAATACAGGCAAGATAAAGTCTATACCTGTGTCGATAATATCAGCCTTTATAGGTACTATGGCTACGCAAATCATTACGGTAAATATAATTACCATAAGTATTCCCATACCCTCGTTAAGGATATAGGCGGAGGAGGTTCCAAAGCGTCGCATTTCCTTCTTTATAAGTGTTGAGAAAACGGAGCTTACCTTCTCGTCCTTTTCCTTATACTTTACCTTTACGCTTCCCTTTTTGGTGGTAAGGATCTTGATAAAGCTTCTGTTAAGAAGCAGGTAAGCAAGAATTGCGGGAGCGATACAGCACAAAAGGAACAAAAGGAATGGTACTGCCTCTCCGTAGGTCATAGCCCTTGCGCCCCAGCCGATAACCGGAGCGTTTTTAAAGCCTGACAAATCAACAGTCACAATATCAGATTCTGAGAAGGAGCCTATCATTCCCGCTCCAAACATATACGCGCCGAAGAATATGGCGAAAAGAAATACCGTAACGAAGGTTTTATTCTTTATTTTGGATGCAATCAAAGAAATAAGCCACGCAAGCAACGACGATACGGACAGCGTAAGGAATGGAACTAAAATAAATACAAGTAAAGTAAATATGAAGCCCAT
>JAZQLK010000326.1:0-5351 GCA_045542635.1 Eubacteriales bacterium | reverse complement strand
TCGTAGCTTGCGGGATCGTTTACGTCGGCATCAAAGTCGGGGAAGATGGCGTGAATATCAACGGTATACTCGCCGCCGTAGCCTGCAAAAAAGCCTGCATCGTGATTTCTTGCATAGGGGAATCTTGCTTTTGCATAGGCGTCACCGTTACCCCTTGTTTGCACGTTACCCGCAGGTACGGGTCCGTTGTTTACGGCGTGCATTACCTTCATTTTACCTATTTTTGTACCGAAATCAATTTTTACCTTGCTCATAATTCACCTCAAAGATATTTTTTCATAAGGGGCTTTATGCGTTTTTTATCCTCGTCACAAAGAGAGAACCAATATTTTTCAATATATGCTTTAAACGATGCCTTGTTTATAGGCTTTGGCTCACTTGAAACTCTTACTTCAAAGTTCCTTTTTACAATGTTTAAAACCGCATCCTCGGGTAGGTTGAGTCCCGTTATACGCAAATCGTAAACTTGAAGCTCCTTTTCATCAGTTGAGAGGAAGCGGAGAAGCTGGTCACACATATGGCTGTGGCTTCGTGTAGGCCAGGGGAAGGTTCCGTCGGTACCCAAAAGGATTCTGTCGGAATACCTTGTAAAGAACTCTCTGTAATAGTCGTAATTTGAGTTGAACTCTATGTACATTTCCGTTCCGGGGGTAATATCTATACACATATTCGGGTATTTTTCAAAAAGACCTGCAAGATACTCGGGATTTTTAGCGTTAAAGAAGAAGTGGGCAAAGGTCACCTTTATATTTGGGTGGCGCTGAAGAATAATTTCAGCCTGGCGCTGAATTTCCTCGTAGGGAGCGTATCCCTTGTCCCCATAGAACCATCCCTCGTCAAATGCGTTTTTGGGGGCTCTTTCTCTGTCCCAGAATTCATCGGGATCGTTTACGTGGAATATAAGGTGTGTGCCGTCCTTCTCAATTTCGGTATAAAGGCGGTCAAGGGATGGCAGATTCAAGTCGCTTCCCAATGTAAGATGGTAGGAGGGCTTTCCCTCAAGCATCTTTATACCGTCGCAGCCTATGTCCAAAAGCTCTCTGTACTGCGTTACAGTGTCAAAACCAAGGGGGGGAGTGTCGATAATTGGCTTATCAAGGTGAACTATACCGCAATGACAGTAGGTGTTCGGATTTGCAAGCTTATAGAAAAGACACATAATGTTGTTTCCCGCGCCGTTATGGGAGGGAAGTCCGCATACGTTAACGGCCTTTAAATCTCTTTCGGCTTTATAGGGCTCAAAGGCGGATATAACGTCCCCCTCCTCGTTTTCCCACGCTTCAATATGTAGGTGGGAGTCAATAACCTTATTTTTAAATATCATAGATCCTCCTCTGCGGACATTTCGAATACCGCAGCCGTAAGCTTTTCGTAAAGCTTAACGGAAACGCCGCCCTCCGCAATTTTGATTTCAGAATTTATTTTTGAAGGATACAGTATTTTTGCATCCTTTATTTTTTTGCCAAATGGGATGAAAACCGTGTCCTTTTCCCCATCCATACGCCACACCGCCATACGTACGGTTTTTCCATCCTTATACGCCGCGCACATTATTTCGTCGCCGTCGTGGGCTATGCCTATTGGATAGTACGGTATTGAATTTTTAATACCGTTTCTTATTTTTTTGTACACTAAAATGGCTTCCTTAACCGTTTTTGCCTGTTCCTCGGTCCATCCGTATACCTCGCCCGACAGGTGAACGCGAAGGAGCATTGAGCTTACCATATTCATAACGAGGGCGTTATAGGAGTCTTTTGCCTTGGGGTAACTCCATATTGCCGCCTGCTCGGGTAACACCGCAATACCGCAGGATGCGGCAATACGCGCGTTGTATCTGTAATCCGTCTGGTCGCTGACGGACTGAATATCAGCGTGGGCAAGGGAAGCGTATTCCATTCTCATACCGCCGCTTGAGCAGTTTTCCCAAACCAGCTCCGGATATTTTTCGTGAATACTGTCTATCCACTTAAGGTAGGCTCTGTTATGGGAAAGGAGGCCGTCGCCGAAGGAATCCGCGTCTCTTTCCGTGCCTGTGCCGATTTCAATATTGTAGTCGTTTTTAATATATCCAACGCCGTATTCGTTAACCAAGCGGTCAATCACCCGTGTGGCGAAATTACGTACCTCGGGATTACGGAAATCAAGCTGATATCTGCCGTGGTCGATTACCCTCCTGCCGTGACGCATAAAGAAGAAGGAGTCCGGTAAGTCCTTAACGAGAGGACAGTTAATGCCCATTACCTCAATCTCAAGCCACAGTCCGGGTATCATACCCTTTTTGCGGATGCGGTCAAGAAGATAGTGAAGCCCTCTTGGAAATCTCCAGGTGCTTGGCATCCACTCACCCACGGAATCCCACCAGGTGCCGTCTGCGTACCAGCCTGCGTCAATACAGAAGTATTCCGCCCCAAGCTCCGATGCCATATCAATAAGGGGAAGCACCTTGCTTTCGGTGGGGTCGCCCATTAAGCAGTTCATATAATCGTTGAAGATTACGGGTAAAAGCTTATCCGTAGTTTTTTCTCTTACTATTTTACGGCGATACTCCGTCATTCCGTAAAGGGCGGAATTAAGGTCCGTACCAAGGGCCACGGCTACCTTAACGGACTCGAAGCTCTCATTCGGTAAAAGCTCCTTGTACCAGCCGTTTTCCTGCTCCGTAGGGCCGCTTAATTTAAGGTAGAGCATACTGTCAATATCGGAAATCTCCCATTGCCAGGAGCCGTTATTTTCAATTTGCCAAAGGTAAAAATCCTTGGTTTCAAGGTTGTGAATCCCTCCCATAGGCAGATATTCCTTACAGGAGAAGGTACCCGTATTGGAAATATTTATACGCTTACCCGAAAATTCCGTAGTGGCCTCGTAGCCCAGATCGGATAAGGAATAGTCCCTTATATTTGCCTCGCGGCACCAGGTATTATGGGGAATATAAACCCTTATTTTGTCCTTGACGGGTAATATGCCCGTATCAAAGCCCGTGTAAGTGAAGGAGGAAACGTATTCAAGTCCCAAGGGCTTGTCTGATATATTTTTCACATCCGTCCAGGCACGGAGAACTGAAATTCCCGTATAAAGCTGATAATGAACGGTGACGGAAAGCTTGTCGCTTATAAGAGCTAATTCAAGCTTGCTTCCAAGCTCATTTTCGTAATATTTATGGGATGAATATTTAAGAGCGTAGGTTGCGGAGCCACCCGTATGCTTTGCAAAATGGTGGTCGTCGGGATTTTCACCGTTCATATGTATTTCCGCAATATTGGCAAAGCGGTAGTCCTTAGGTCTTTCGTCGGCTGTGCCGCTTTTTGAAAAGTCCTTTAAAATAACGCTTCCGTTATCAAGGATATCTATTTTTAAGCTTATTCCGTTCTGTGAAAAATCAAGCATTGCTTTTTCCTTTCTATTTTTAAAAGGTGAAAGAGGGTTATTTTTCTATAAACAAAACCACGGGGTCAAGGGTTTTACTCGGTAAATCAAGTATGTATACGCCGCTTTCAACGGTAAATGAGGCTTCCTTTTCGCATCCGTCGGGGGCGAGATATTTGATTTTCGAGGGGGTGAATTCACATACAAGCTCCAGCTTATCGTGAGAGTCGAGAGAAAGATTTATGCAGGCGCAGAAGAGTCTGCCGTCCTCCATATCAGCCGCCTTTAAGTACATATCCGTGTCCGTGGGACAGTATACGGGAAGCTCACCGCATTCCGCGAGCATTGATATAAGCTGCTTCTTTCTTGCGTAGCAGAGGAAGGAAAATGCCTCCACAAGATTAAATTCAGCCACGGGGGTGCCGCAAAATACGCATATGGTACCGCCAAGCCGGTTTTTATACATGGTAACTCCGGGGAAAAGAGGCTCAAAGCTTTCGTAATCCACTGTGTTACATACGGTTGAAAGAGCTTTAACGTCCTTATTCAAGGGAACAAGCTCCTTTATTTTCATCTGGATCTTATTCCTCGTTTTTCCATCCTCCATAATTTCCTGGACGGGCTGCTTGCCCTTCCACTCACGGACGTAAACGCCCAGGTGATTTGCAAATCCTCTTTCGCAAAGGCTCTTTGCCGTATCGGAGGCAATAAAGCAGGGGCCTGAAAGAGCCTTTAATATTTCCTCATCGGAAAGCCTTGAGCATACGTCACCCTCAAGGCACAGGCATCCGCCCTGCCTTGAAGAAAAGAACATAGGTAATCCGAGGCGCTCGAGAACGCAGTAGCTCCAGCCGTCCCATTCCTCCTTGACTCTGCCGTAGGTAAAGTCGGGGGTGTCGGGAACGTATATTCTGCATCCGCGCCATTTAAGAGTGGGCTGAAGGGATGCTAATTTTTCGTAAAAGCCTCTGTATTTTGAAAGCTTTTCTCTATATGCCACTCCGCCCTCGGACTCGTACGTAAGCAAGCGGGTTATCCAATGCTTTGCTCCGTTTGCGCCCTCTAAAATACTTCCCGTAAAGTGGGTATGAAGGGAGGAGGCGCTTACGCTGTATCTCGTCTGGGGACAGGTATCCGTTTCCGCAAGGATAAGATCCACCTTACCCTGAAGCTTGGCGACCTGGGTCGCGCAACGGTGGAATACTCGGCTAAAGCCCTTGGCTCCCAAGGGAGTGTAATTACCGTTATTTATACGTACGGTTACAGGATTGCCCTTACCTGCCAGGATGGAGGCAATTTCGTAGGCAAACTCCGCGTTGTTACCGCAGCAGCAATAGGACATAGGAAGGTGGGGATTTACGCTGTCAACGGCATCGCGCATAATTTTCGCTGTATCAAGAAGGGATTTTTTCTGCGCCTCGATAAATATATCCGTATACTTTTTCGCAAGGGGAGTTTTTTGGTTTACGATATCCCAAAGCTCTCTGTCGGATAGATTTGTTTTCGCCATTTGGTTGAAAAGCTCCATATGAAGGGGGCAGGAGCAGCCCTCGCCCTTGAACCAGATAGTACGGAAGTCGTCGTCTATCATAATGCAATGGGGCTCTGCCTTGGCAAGGGTGGTAAGAGCGCCGTATATGTATTTTTTGAAGCCCTCATCCATAGGACAGGCGGAGCGTGTCGCTTTGCCGTCAGTAAAATTAACGTGGGTCTGATAAGGGAACAGCTCCCCAAGTATCCAGCCGTGACCCACGCTTGCCTGGACTAAAATACCACATTCAATCCCCATTTCCCCTAAGCGCTGCTTGAATTTTGCAAACTGTGCGCAAAGTATTTCCGCCTTATTGGCAGGGGGATTACCCTCGGGAACTAAGGTCATTTTGAAAAGCGCCATGTTTGCAATGCCCGCATCCTGCTGATATTTTATATCCTGACAGATTTCCTCAACGTGGTTCTCGTCGGCTTTTACTATGGAATAATTATACACT
>JAZQLK010000325.1:0-6163 GCA_045542635.1 Eubacteriales bacterium | reverse complement strand
AGCCCAAACCCCTTTACAAACAGAAAGACCAAGAATAGAAGGATTTTCTCCTCTTATTCTTGCTGTTGTTTTTCTTTCTGTCGATATGTGAGATTCGCCCACTCTATATGTTGTCGATTTGCTCGAACTCGATATATTGTCGCTACGCGCCAATTCGATATGAGATAAATCCCTCGTTTGCGCAGCAAACATATCGAGTGCGTCAGCACATATCGAACGCCACAGGCGTATATCGAAAATCCCGCGAGGGATTTATCTCGATGCGTGATGCTCCGTTAAGAGCATCACGCTATCCAAGCTCTTTTTATTTTGATTTGTTGACCTATATTAGCCGACAATACCGCTTCGTTCAATACCCTGAACGATCTTGCCCTGCAAGAATACGAATGCAGCGATAAGAGGAAGCGCGATAAGAATTGTTGAAGTACCGTTAACGGCTGCAACGTACGCATCCCAACCTGTATCCTTTGTAGTATGGATCTGGTTGTATATCGTTGTAAGCGAATCGGGGAATGCCAAAGCAAAGTTACTACTGCTAAGGAGCGGAATAGCCTTATCTGTTGTCCAGAAGGATTCCATCCAGAATGTGTTAATATAGAAGTCGTCTGTCCACTGCCAGGAGAATGCGAAGATGAATACTGTAATAAGCATAGGAACGGCAAGAGGAATAATGATCTGGAAGAATGTTCTGAAGGTTGTGCATCCATCCATATAAGCTGATTCCTCAAGCTCGTCGGGAACGCCGGTAAAGAACTGTCTTAACAGGAATATAAACAAACCGTTTCTAAAGCCGAAGCCTGTTATAGAAAGGAGATAATGAGGAACAAATCCTGAAAGCTCGTTAATACCGAATCTTATGTTAACGCCAAGCTTGCTGAGAAGTATACCTACGGGATGCTCTGTGTCGAAACGCCAGAACATATTCTGCATAGGAAGTCTGATAAGGTCCTGAGGAAGCATCATTGTTACAATAACTATTGCAAACAAGATGTTTCTTCCTCTGAACTTGAACTTAGCAAGACCGTAACCGATAAGCGCGCACACAAGGGTCTGCACGAGCGCCGTTGATGCAGATACGAGGAACGTATTAAGCATCGCCATAAAGTATTGGTTTTCCGTAATAATATACTTATACTGCTCCAGGGAGGGGTTAGCTGAAATGTAGATAACCGTAACGTCCTGGAAGTCGGGGAATACCTTGAATGAGTCTGCAATCTTTGAAATGTAGGGGTAAAGAATTACGAATGATACGCCTATAAGAAGTACCAATCTGAATATCTTGTACACTACATTCTTCAAGAAACGCATAGAGAAATATTTTCCCTTAATTCTTTCCCAAAGAGGAGCTCTTTCAAAGTCCACACGGATCTTATTTTTGGATTCTTTTTTAATTTTTGGTGCGTCCATTTTCTCCCCTCCTTAGTCTCTCTTCTGATAGAATACAAACGCCTTCATAAGCAATGCTACAATAACTACGAGGAGTGAAATGAATACAACGTATATCCACATTTCCGTAGTCTGCAAGGAGTTCTTGGAAAGAAGCTTCTCCATTGCCTCGCCCGTTACGGGGTCTACAAAGGGGTATGTTTCGTTGATCGGGTTACTGTTACTGTCTCCAACAGTGTTGAAGATGTGATGAATAACTCCGTTGCTTGATGCTGTAAACGCGTCGATAAGAGTGTAAATAGAGTTTACAAGGATCATAGGGCTGATCATAGGAAGCGTTACCTTCCAGAAGGTTTCCCAAGCGCTTGCGCCGTCTATCTGACAGGACTCGTAAATAGCGGGAGATATTGACTGAAGACCGGAAAGGAAGATAAGCATCTGTACGCCTGAACGGCTAACAACGTTGAAGATGTCGTTAACAAGTCCCATAGCGATTTCCATAAATCCGCCGCCAATCTGTACGTTTGCAAACAAATTGTTAAGGTCCATCATTGAAACGAAGGAGTTAGCGCCCTCTGTAAGCGCGCCTGTACCGTCGTCGATACCGCCCGTAATGGCAGCCATTGAGATCTGCGCTTCAGTATCGATACTGTCGATAATACCGATTGAAAGGATTACGGGGAGGAAGAAGATTGCACGGAATGCCGCGCGTCCTCTCATCTTCTGGTTAAGAATAATAGCCATAAAGAGTGAGAAGATAATGATTGCGGGAACCTGAATAAGAAGGCTCTTAAATCCGTTAACCAAGGAGCTTACGAAATATAAGTCTCCGTTAAATGCCCATTTAATATTTCTGAAGCCTACGAAATAGTATTCAACACCGGAGGGCAAAACCTCGACGGAGTAGAAAATTGCGCGTAAGGATGAGAAAATTATAGGACCGTAAATAAGTATTAAGCCGATTACGAAAGGAAGGACAAGAAGCCATCCGGAGAGCGCTTTTCTCTTTGTAAGAGAAAGTCTCATTTTCTTTTTCGGAGCCATATGGTACAAGACTGTACCGTCTGCGGCTACCGTTGTAAAATCTTTATTTTTAGCCATTTAATTGTCCTCCTTTCTTAGTGATTTGCTGATGCGTTATATGCTACGTAGCCAAGAGCGGGTATGTCGTATACCTTACCGCCGTATACTACCTTAACCTCATAGTCTGCGTTGTAGTTAAGGAAGAAGCCCTCGCCGTTTGAGTATTCAACTCTTACTACACGGGAGTTTTCAAGAGCGCCTCTTGTTTCGTCGTTACGGTAAACTGAGTACTTGTCACCGCCCTCGGATGTGTTGAGGAACTCATGCTCTGTAATGTAGCAGGTCTGCTTTGATGCCATAAGAGCGTTGTACTCATTGTACTTAGTTACAACGTACTCGTACCAAAGTGAATAGTCAACGGAATAGTAGTTTGCAAATTTCCAGTTAAGCTTAAGGTTTTCTACGTTGTCGTACGCCAATGTAAAGTAAAGGTTAGCGCCGTTTTCAAGAGCCTTAAGGAAGTTATAGTCTGCGTCACCGTCCATATTGAGAGGCTCACCTGCGTAGGTCTTGCTGCCGTGAAGAACTATACCGAGGAAGGGTACTGCCTCAGATTCATTTGTACGGCGGCTACTGTCAAGAGAGATATCAATAATATAGTCGGCATATTTGTAAGAGTATGCATTACCTTTTCTTACAAGAAGATTGTAATCGGTTGCGCTTCCCTTTTCACCGGAAAGCTTACCGAGAAGCTCTGTTGTAAGCTTCTGAGCATCTGTTCTGAAAAGGAATTTAGGAAGTGTTACCTTACCGTCCTTCTCTTCCTCCTCGGAGTTGAAGTCGGAGTTAAGGTCGGAGCCGAGAGTAGGTACTGCGATATTCTTCATATCGTACTTGATTGCCTGCTCTGCGAACTTTTCATAAGCGTAATCATATGAGCCTGCGGAAATTACGATACCGCCAACGTAGCTGAGCATCTGCCATGCGGGGTCATAAGTAAGCTTCATTGAGAATCTGCTGTCAAGAGACTTTGAGCCGTATTTTCTGTACTTGATGTTATCAGAACCGAAAATATACGTGGAGTATACAAAATCGAAGTTGGGAGATACCTCGTATCCCTTAGCCTCGGCATCTGCAAGAAGCTCGTTAAAGCCATCCTTACCGCCAACTGAGCGTACCCACTTGATCTTTGTAGGATACTTAGTGGAAAGACCCTCGTTAGCAAAGCCTGTAAGAATGAAGTTGATGGGACCTACTCCTGTATCAGCAGCCTTAACGGTCTCACCGTTTATAACCGCTGTACCGCTTGTAAGCTCCTTCTGCATAAGCATAACCTGCTCAAATGTGGTAAGGGGCTTGTTTACGGTTACGGGGAAGGTAGCAACCTTCTCTTCAACCTTCATTGAGCCGAGAACCTCGATAAAGAGCTTTGTCTTATCGTCAACGCTTGTAAGCTTTTCAAGAGCGCCGTTATCCATAAGATAATCTCTGTAGCACTCTGCCATACCGATATATGATGTATCGAATACGTTTGCGTTGGAGGTTAAGTTCATAGCCTCCTTATCGCTGAGCATGATGTATCTTACAGTACACTTATCTGTAAAGATAGCGTCTGTCTTCATATTAAGCTTACCCTCTGCACGTGTGTTGCTCTTGGGAATGGTACGGGAGTCCTGTGCCGTAAGCTTAAAGGAAGCGTAAACGGAGTGTGACTTCTGTCTGTGTGAGGATGTAACGGATGCAATAGCATCGCCGCTTTCAATAACCGCAAGGAAGCCTGACTTGTAGGGAAGCTCATCTATTACCATACCGAATACAGGCATAGTTGTCTGCTCTTCGTTCTTGGTGGTAAGCTTGTAGTATGCAAAGTCTGTTCCGTAAAGGCTGAAGGTAATATCGTTTGTCGCGCTCTGTCTTGCAACGTCCTCGAATCTAACGAGAGCGCCGCTACCGTCGGGCAAGAAGATATAACCGGATTCAGTTGTCTTTGTAACGGTATTGGTAGTTTCGTCGGGAACGCTTGAAATCTCCGCAGAGTTGAAGTAAGGCAAGATACAAAGGTTTTCGATAGCGTATGTGCTTACGTCGGGATACTCCATATTCTTGGTATCGATTTCCGCTGTAAAGCCATTGTCTGTTACCTTATAAACAAGGGGAATAGTCATAATAGCGATCGTTGAGGAAGCTTCTTCGTAATTGATTACCTTATAATCGGCAAGCTTGCTTTCCTCGGTGTAGCCGACAGCCTTAATCATATTTTCCATATTCTTGAGTCTGTTTCTGTTGGAAACCTCAAGACGGTATACAGCCTCGTTTTCGATGCCGTACTGTCCGTATCTTGAAATAAGACCTTCCTTTTCGGAGTCTCTCATAGAAACGGGCTTTCTTTCGCCGTTTGCATCGGGCTCTTCAACTGTTACTGAGTAATATTTGTAGGATTTGTAGAATGAGTTGATCTCGGATTCCTCGAACAAGCCGGATTCTCTCAACTGAGTCAAGAGAGTCTGCATTTCGTTATAACCGATAAGGTCAGGAATTACGGGGAATTCATCAAGCTGACCTAGTGTGTAATTTACCGTGATGGTATCAACGCCGCTGATATCGTATGTATACTGAATGTTTTCATACTTTACACAGTCGTTGTACGAATAGTATGTTGCCATACTGGTAGCGCCGAGTCTTCTGTAATCTACCTTGAGCTGGGAGCCGTATTCGTCCGCAGTTCCTCTGTCCGTCATCATAATCTCACCTGTAGCCTTATTCTGAATAGCTACCGTAAGAGTCTTTTCATTGAAGAAAAGCTGGTATTTTGATGTGGAAGCGGTTGCAATAGGAGTCATATTCTTGAGCATCTCAAGCTCGTTCTTGGTTCTTTCGTCGCTGGGATCTCTGATTACCGCAATGGTCTTAACGGGAGTATCGTCTGCTGCGGACACAACTACTGTTCCAAGGGTGGATAAAATCATAATCACGGCAAGGATTATTGCTGTTATTCTCTTTTTCATTAGCTTTTCCTCCTTTACCTGAATGAAAGTTCATCTACAATTGTTTCAATAAAGCCTATCATCTTGGATGTAAGCGTTGTGAACAGCAATGCAATGAATACTATAAATATCATAGCAACGAGTGTACAAATTATCATTACTATGTTCTTACCTGTTGAGAAGTTATGAATGGTCTGCATACCGAAGATAAGAAGGAATGCCATCCATACATAAGCAAGGGTTACAAGCATTGTAGCGATCTGAGCCTCGTCGCCTACCAATACGTTTGTAAGGATAGTGGATACGATTACAAACAAGGGAACGGGGAACAATGCGTAGGATGTAGCCATAAAGATGTGCTTCATATTTCCTTCGCCGTCGAACAATGTTGTGAAGCACCAGTTACCGATTACCCAAAGAAGAAGGGGAACGATAATGGATGTGGCGGTCATAAAGATGGAGTTGGAGCCGCCCTGAGGATTCAAATAGAAGCCTGTACCGATGGACTGATAGTAGAATGCAAGCACGGTCAATACAATGTATATAAGGGATGCTCTTACGGAGCCTCTCTGCTCGTGCTTCAGATCCCAATAGCCGTCAAAGGGATGGAAGATTATATGCATACCGTAGCAAAGCTCTTCCTTGAAGGTTCTTCTGCCGGATTTGAAGGTAGCTCTCTTGTTTACTCTTCCTACCCAGCCAAAGATCTTACCGAGGATGATAAAGAGGAATACGATAGCTGCTATAACAGGTACGAACCATATCTCCAT
>JAZQLK010000324.1:0-4267 GCA_045542635.1 Eubacteriales bacterium | reverse complement strand
TACAAGACGCCAAAAATAAGACATTTCGCAAACTATCATTGTAAAGGCGAGAACAAAGCGAATTGTCTTTTCATACTTAAAATCCCTGATGATGTGTCTGAATTTGTAGATAAATACGATTGCTCCTATCATAAGAAGAATGGGTAAGAAATGAGCAATTCCGAAATTTTTGAATTCTACCGTGTCACCCTGACCAAAGAAATAATGAAAAAAGTCCTTCATAAATACCTCTTAAAGAAAAATATTTCTGTTTTCATTATAACACCTATGCGCTCTTTTTTCAATATTCTTTCACAAATTGGCAAAACCGAAAATTTTGCATATTAGGTCTTGATTAATCTAATATTATATGATAAAATAATATAAATATTTTTGACGAAGGAGGGATTTATATGTCTGACGGCAACAAGTTCGTTTCTCTTGAAGAAATTGCAAATCAGAAAAAATATGCGGATTCCGTACGCGCTTTAACCGACGGTAAGGGCTTTAAGGCCCATATCATTACCCTTGGATGCCAGCAGAATGAGGCAGACAGCGAAAGAATAAGCGGTGCGCTTGTAAGCCTGGGTTATACCGTAACTGACGATGATACCTCCGCCGACTTGATTATCATAAATACCTGCGCTATCCGTGAGCACGCAGAAAGACGCGCTCTTTCCTTTATCGGCAGATATAAGCATAACAAAAACAAAAATCCCGATATGGTACTCGGCGTTTGTGGATGTATGATGGCGCAGAAGCACAGAATGGAGCAGGTCATAAGATTCCCTTACGTTGATTTTGCCTTCGGTACAGGCTCTATGCACCGCCTCCCCGAATTCGTATATACCGCCCTTACAAAGGGTAAAAGAAAATTTATACCCGACCCGGATAAGATGCAGATATGCGAGGAAATACCCGTTCTTCGCAAAAGCGGATACAAGGCTTGGGTAAGCATAATGTACGGATGTAACAATTTCTGTACATACTGTATAGTACCGTATGTTCGCGGAAGAGAAAGAAGCCGCTTGCCAAAGGATATTATCGCCGAGGTAAAAGAGCTTATTGAAAACGGATATAAGGATATAACCCTTCTCGGACAAAACGTAAACTCCTACGGTAAGGATTTAGACGGAAAGCCTACGGTTGCTTATCTCATAAACGAGATTTCAAAATTAGATGGCGACTTCTGGCTCCATCTTATGACAAGCCATCCGAAGGACGCAACCTCGGAAATGATAGATGCAATAGCAGGCAGTAAATACTGCGCAAATTGCTTCCATCTTCCCCTCCAATCGGGCTCAAGCGAGATACTTAAGAAAATGAACAGGCACTACGATATAGAAAGATATCTTTCCGTAGTTGACGAGCTTAAGCAAAAATGTAAGGATATCACTCTTACCACGGATATAATAGTGGGCTTCCCCGGGGAGACCGAGGAGGACTTTCAGAAAACTCTTGACGTTGTAAGCCGAGTAAGATACGATTCCATTTACACATTTATATATTCCCCGAGAAAGGGTACTCCCGCCGCGGAAATGGAAAATCAGATCCCGGAGGAGATACAGAAGGAGCGCTTCAACCGTCTTGTGGAGCTGCAAAACTCTATATCCAAGGACTTTAACGATTCAATGGTTGGTAAAACAGTTAAGGTGCTTGTGGACGGCAAGAGTAAAAATAACGAAAGCGTGTATATGTCCCGCACGGAAAACAACAGAATAGTCCATTTTGAAAGCGAAACGGATTATACGGGACAGTTTATAAATATTAAAATCACCCGTGGGGACACCTTTGCCCTCTACGGTGAAATATAAATTTCAGGAGAAACTAAAATGGAAATTATGGAACTTGCGGCAAAGCTCGGTCAGGCTATCAAGGCTGATGAGAGAATTGCTAAGATGAATGAGGCAAGAGATGCCTATGAAAAGGACGTAAAGATCGGTGAGCTTATGGCAGAATACGCAGCACAGCAGAGCGCTCTTGCAGAGGCATACAAGCTTGATCCCGCTGATTCTGCAGTTATTTCTGCAATTGAAGGCAGACTTCAGGCTATCGTTACAGAGGTTACAGCAAACCCTGCGTTTATGGCTCTTAACGCTGCTCAGGAGGACGTTAACGCTCTTATGCAGGAGGTAAACGAGGAGATTGAATTCCAGATTACAGGCGTACGTCCCTCTTGCACACACGACTGCTCCACCTGCGGCGGCGGATGCTCCCACAACCACTAATTAAAATTGTCAAAGAGAGGATAAAAACAGTATGACATCCATGATGCAACAATATCTTGATATAAAACAGCAGTATAAGGATTTTATACTGTTTTATCGTCTTGGCGATTTTTACGAAATGTTCTTTGACGACGCAATAAGAGCCTCCCGTGAGCTTGAGCTTACGTTAACGGGCAGAGATTGCGGTGAGCCGGAGCGGGCGCCTATGTGCGGAGTGCCTTACCATAGCGCGGAAGCGTATATCGGTAAGCTTATTTCAAAGGGCTACAAGGTTGCCATCTGCGAGCAGATGTAGGATCCCTCCACGGCAAAGGGACTGGTTAAGCGCGAGGTGGTAAGAGAAATTACCCCCGGTACAGTTGTTGAAACCAATCTTCTTTCGGAAAACAAAAACAATTATCTTTGTGCCGTATGTATTTCACTCAAGGGAGTTGGCATCTGCTTTGCGGACATTTCCACGGGAGAAATCAGCGCAACCTCCGTTGAAAACGAAAAAAGCAAAATTTTAAACGAGCTTGGCACATATGCTCCCAAGGAGATAATTGTAAACGCTTCAATGGATGAAGCATCCTATCTTTACGATTTCGCAAAAACAAGACTTGGAGCTCTTTGCGAATTCGACTTTTACGACATCTTTGAATACGCCAAGTCAAGCAAGGAGGTAACCGACCATTTCGGCAGCGAATTCCTAGTTAAGTACGGAAATGACGAGCCTATGATCTGCGCTATGGGCGCCATCCTTGACTACATCCGTTCCACTCAGAGAACGGATATATCCTACATAAACAATCTGAACGTTTACGGAGAGGGACAGTATCTTGAAATGGACCTTAATACCCGCCGTAATCTTGAGCTTTGCGAAACTATGAGAAATAAGGAAAAGAGAGGCTCTCTTTTCTGGGTTCTCGACAAAACCAAGACCGCAATGGGCGCAAGAATGCTCCGCAACTTCGTTGAGCATCCCTTAGTAGACGTTAAAAAGATAAACGCCCGTCAGGGAGCTGTTTCGGAGCTTGTTAACAACTTTGTTTTAAGAGAGGAAATTTCTCATCTATTATCAGGGGTTTTAGACCTTGAAAGACTTATGACAAAGGTGGTTTACGGTACGGCTAACGGTAAGGATTTAAGAGCTATTTCATCCACCGTGTCCGTAATTCCCGAAATCAAGAATTTACTTTATACCGTATCGACCCCCGAGCTTTCGTCAATACGAAACGATATCGACAGTCTTGAGGATATTTACAACGCCATTGACAGTACCCTTGTGGATAATCCCCCCTTCTCAATTCGCGAGGGCGGATTTATCAAGGACGGCGTTGACGAAACCGTTGACAGTCTGCGCGCAATTATGACTGACGGTAAGGGTTGGATATCCAAAATAGAGGAAAGCGAAAGAGAAAAGACGGGTATAAAGACACTTAAAATCGGCTATAACAGAGTATTCGGATATTATATAGAGGTTACGAAATCCTTAATATCCCAGGTACCTGATACCTATATAAGAAAGCAGACTCTTTCCAACTGTGAAAGATATATCACGGAGGAGTTAAAGAGTATGGAGGCGACGGTTCTTGGAGCTACCGATAAGGTGTGCGCCCTTGAATACGATATTTTCATCACCTTAAGAGATGAGGTCGCAAAAAATCTTAAGAGAATCCAGAAAAGCGCTAACCTTCTTGCAAAGCTGGACGTTTATATATCTCTTGCCGAGGTTGCGATGAAGAATAACTACGTCTGCCCCGAGGTTGATTACAGCGACGTTATCGACATTAAGGACGGACGCCATCCCGTGGTTGAGCAATTCGTTAAGGACAGCTATTTTGTGCCTAACGATACGTTCCTTAACACCACCACGGACAAGCTTGCCCTTATTACAGGACCTAATATGGCGGGTAAATCCACGTATATGCGTCAGAGCGCTCTTATCGTTGTTATGGCGCAGATTGGCTCCTTCGTTCCCGCAAGGGAGGCAAGGATTGGCGTTGTGGATAAGCTCTTTACACGAGTTGGGGCATCAGACGATTTAGCATCGGGACAGTCCACCTTTATGCTTGAAATGC
>JAZQLK010000323.1:0-3686 GCA_045542635.1 Eubacteriales bacterium | reverse complement strand
GAACTTTGTACAAAGGTCTACGTGGCCGATAATATCGCACTTTGTTTTATTATAAAGGTCTGCAACCAATTTATAATAATCCTCGCAATATGCGTACATATCGCCGTCATAATGCTTCTTTACAAACTCGTTGGTAGCATTTCTGCTTAAATCAACGGGAAGGTGTTCTCCGTCCTTGTAAACGTAATGCACGGAGCCGATAACGTAATCGTAATCACTTGTATCAAGGCAGGAATAATAGTCCTGCTCAATGCCCATATAGATTTTGATTTTGTCCTTATACTTTTCTTTTAAAGCGGTAATTTCCTTCTTGTAAGCCTCGGTTTTCTCTTTAGTCATACACCAACCGCACTCAAAATCCAGGTAGGCGTGTCCGGAAAATCCGATTTCAGGACATCCAAGCTCAATTGCCCTCTGTACCATTTCCTCGGCGGTATTTTTACCGTCGCAGTAGGTGGTATGAAGGTGATAGGTTGAAAGCTTCATTTTGTCATTTTCTCCTGCTTAACCTTGTGGTCGATAACGTGTCTTGATGCAAGCTCTCTGTGAATATCCTCAACGGAAATTCCCATCTGTACCATAAGCACCATTACGTGATATGCAAGGTCTGCAATTTCGTATACGGTTTCCTTTTTATCGTCTGCTTTGCCCGCGATAATAACCTCGGTACACTCTTCACCAACCTTTTTAAGGATCTTGTCAATTCCCTTTTCAAAGAGGTAGGTTGTGTATGAGCCCTGGGGCTTATCCTTCTGTCTGCCAACGAGAAGGTCGTAAAGACCCTGAAGGGTAAACTGATTAAGGCTTTCGCTCTGATACACGGGATTTGTAAAGCAGGAGTCCGTACCCTTATGGCAGGCAGGACCGTCCTTTTCAACAACTACCGTAAGAGCATCCTTGTCGCAATCCGCTGTAATAGATACAATATGCTGATAATTTCCGCTTGTTTCGCCCTTTAGCCAAAGCTCGTTTCTTGAACGGCTGTAAAAGCAGGTAAGACCCTTTTCCATGGATATTTTAAGGCTTTCCTTATTCATATAAGCAACGGTCAAAACGTCTTTTGTTATACTGTCTACCACTACTGTGGGAATCAAGCCCTTTTCGTCAAATTTAAGTTCATCAATATTTATCATAATTATAACCTCACAGTTACGTCATTTGCCTTAAGCTCTTTTTTAAGGTCTCTAATTTCAATTTCTCCGAAATGGAATACGGATGCGGCAAGTCCCGCGTCTATGTCGGGTATTTCCTTAAACAAATCTATAAAATGCTGTACCGAGCCGGCTCCGCCCGATGCGATTACGGGAACGTTTACCGCCTCGCAAACAGCCTTCAGCATTTCGATATCGAAGCCGCCCTTGACGCCGTCGGTGTCAATAGAGTTCACAACCACCTCGCCGGCTCCAAGCTCAACGCATTTCTTTATCCAGGAAATAGCCTCCATACCCGTGTTCTCACGCCCGCCCTTGGCGAAAACTCTGAACACGCCGTCCACTCTTTTTATATCGGCGGAGATTACCACGCATTGATTACCGTACTTCTGCGCAGCCTCGCTTATAAGCCGGGGATTTCTGATAGCCCCCGAATTTACGCTTACCTTGTCGGCTCCGCACTTAAGCACTCTGTCAAAGTCCTCAATGGTGTTTATTCCTCCTCCAACGGTTAAGGGGATAAAAATTTTGCTTGCCACCTCGCGAAGTATGTCGGTAAACAACGCTCTGCCCTCGTATGAAGCGGTTATATCGTAAAACACAAGCTCATCAGCCCCGCACTCGGAATAGTATTCCGCAAGCTTAACGGGGGAGGAAACGTCGGCAAGTCCGAGAAAATTTACTCCCTTTACTACTCTGCCGTCCTTAACGTCAAGGCAGGGAATTATTCTTTTTGTAATCATTTCGCCACCTCGATCGCCTCGGAAAGATTTATTGCGCCCGTGTAGTAGGCTTTACCTATAATAGCGCCGTAAAGCTCCATTTTACGAAGCTCCTTAATATCGTCAATCGTAGACACTCCCCCCGACGCAACTATATCAAGGGAGTATTTTTTGGAAAGCTCCTTATACATCTGAAGGTTAGTTCCCTTCATTGCTCCGTCCTTGGAGATGTCGGTGCAGATAATAGTTTTAACACCTAATTTCTGCATTTTTTCAAAGAAGCCGTCAAGAGTGTAGGCAGACTTTTCAAGCCAGCCCTTAATGGCTATGTAGCCGTCCTTAACGTCGGCTCCAACGGCGATTTTATCACCGTATTTCGTAACCGCGTTAATAAGGAAATCTTCGTCGGTAACTGCTGACGTACCGAGAATAACACGGGAAACGCCTGCGTCAAAATATCTTTCAACGGTTTCCATAGAACGGATTCCGCCGCCTATTTCAACGAACAGAGATGTGTTTTTCGCAATATCGGTAACTACCTCTATATTTGGGGTCGTACCGTCCTTTGCGCCCTCCAAATCCACCATATGGATATATTTTGCGCCCTTTGATTCGAAATCTCTCGCAATCTCAATGGGATTGTCGCTATATACAGTCATTTGATTGTAATCGCCCTTAAAAAGCCTTACTGCCTTCTTGTCAAAAAGGTCGATTGCGGGAAAAATATTCATTCCTTATCCCCCCATTCGCAAAAGGCTTGTAAGATTTTTAAGCCTACGGTACCGCTTTTTTCGGGATGAAACTGCATTCCCGCCACGTTATCCTTAACCACCGCTGCCGTTAATTCATAGCCGTATTCCGCGGTTGCGAGAAGACTGTCATCACAGCCCTCCGCATAGTAGGAGTGAACGAAATAAACGCAGTCCTCCTCCTTTATGTATTTGAAAAGAGGGTGATTTTTTGCAAAGTGGAGCGCATTCCAGCCTATATGGGGAATTTTAAGCTCCTTCGGGAGTCTGCCCTCCATAGGAACTACGCTACCCTTAAGGAGTGAAAGCCCCGTATGCTCGCCGTACTCATAGCTTTTTTCAAAAAGAAGCTGCATTCCAAGGCAAATGCCCATAAGCCTTTTGCCCCTTTTTGCTTCTTCAATAACAATTTTGTCAAGCCCTGTGTCGTTTAATTTTTTAATTGCGTCGCCAAATGCGCCGACACCGGGAAGAATTATTTTATCGGCGCTTCTTATTATCTCAGGGTCTGAGGTAACCTCTGCCTCCGCGCCTATTGCTCTTAAGGATGAGCAAAGGGAGAAAAGATTGCCAACGCCGTAGTCAATTATCGCTATCATCAGATTACACCCTTAGTTGAAGGAATTTCGTTTGCGTATTTTTCATCAATCTCCGTAGCGTAGGAAAGCGCTCTTGCCACCGCCTTGAATGCGCCCTCAATGATGTGGTGAGAGTTTACACCGCAGATCTGACGGATGTGGAGAGTGATTTTTGCCTCTCTTGAAAACGCCATAAAGAATTCCTGCACAAGCTCGGTATCGAAATCTCCAACCTTGTATGCGGGAATATCAAGGGCGTAGCCGAGATAATCTCTGCCGGAAATATCAACCGCGCAAAGGATAAGGGACTCGTCCATAGGAATTGTCTTATCGCCGTAGCGTCTTATTCCCTTCTTGTCCCCAAGGCATTCCGAAAACGCCTTGCCCAAGGAAATTCCGATATCCTCCACGGTGTGGTGATAGTCAACATAGGTATCGCCTATACACTTAACGTTAAGGTCATAGTGAGCGTGCTTTGCAAAAAGG
>JAZQLK010000322.1:0-1635 GCA_045542635.1 Eubacteriales bacterium | reverse complement strand
CTCCAGTTCTCCCTTGTCCATCTGCCCATGCCCCACCACAATGCGGGCCTTGGGGGCAAGCCGCTGCAGCTCGTCGCGCATTTTCTCGATACTCTGCACGCGGTTGTGCAGGAAGAAAACCTGGAGAAATTTTACCGTATTATCGTAATTGTCAAGGGGCTCTCCTATTCCCATCATAACCACGTTTGAAATTCTTTCTCCGGTGTCCTTTTCCGCTGAAATGATCTGTCCCAGCATTTCCGACGGAGTAAGATTTCTCACTCTGCCAAGCAAGGTGGAGGCGCAGAATTTACATCCCATACGGCATCCCACCTGAGAGGAAATGCAAAGTGTATTTCCGTGCTCGTATTTCATAAATACGGATTCGATACACTCTCCGTCAATAAGCTCAAAGAGATATTTTACCGTTCCGTCTATTTTAGAAACCAGCTTTAATTTAACGCTTGGTAAGCGAAACTCGCATACGTTATTTAATTTTTCCTGCAAAGCCTTGGGAATATTACGCATATTCTCGCCCCACATACCCTTTGTGATCCAGCCGTATACCTGCTTAGCGCGAAATTTCGGCTCGCCCAAATCCGTAATCAGCTTTTCCGTTTCGGGAAGGGTAAGGGATAAAATATCAATTTTTTCCATTATTTTATCCTCCTCATTTTGGCAACGAAAAATCCGTCACTACCCGTAATATGGGGAAGGAAGGTGTACATTCCCTCGGAGGAGGAAATATCCCCAACGGAAAATTCGACAGGCTCAAAGGAACAATTTTCCTTAAGAAATCCAAGGACCACGTCCTCGTTTTCCTTCTTGTTAAGGGTACAGGTTGAGTACATAAGCTCTCCTCCCACCTTAACGTATCTGGAGCAGTTTGCAAGAATATCCCTCTGTATAGTCGGTAAATTGTCCACAGAGTCGGCTTTTTTGTATTTTATATCCGGCTTCTTACGGATCACGCCAAGTCCTGAGCAGGGTACGTCGCAAAGCACCTTATGGAAGGCGCTGTCAAGCTCGGGAACGTATTCCTTGCCGTTTTGCTCCCTTGTGCTTATTATATCTATACTTAAATTTTTCGCTCCCCTTTCAATAAGAGAAAGCTTACTTCTGTGCAGATCGCAGGAAATTATCTCGCCCGTGTTTTCCATATCGATAGCGGAGGAAAAGCTCTTACCTCCGGGGCAAGCGCAGGCGTCAAGGATTTTCATACCGGCTTCGGGATTGAATATTTTAACCGCCGTACGGGACGCTATATCCTGTACGAAGGCCTCCCCGGAGCCTATTATATCCTCAATATCGGAAATAGGGCAAAATACCGATATAACGTCGGAGCAAAGAGCCTCCGTCTTATATTCGATCTTCCTTTTTTCAAGCCTGGTCATAAAGCTTGATATATCGGTCTTTAAAGTATTGATCCTTAAGGATATTCCGTGATGCGTATCCGTGTCGGAAAGGATGGATTTTGTCGCTTCATCTCCGTAGGAGCGTCTGAATATGTCGATAATATAGGATGGAGTGGATGAAATTACGGAAAAACGCTCCCATTCATCCTCGGGATATTCAACGCTTTTTCCGCTTCTTATAAAGGCGCGAAGCACCGCGTTAACGAACCCCTTCGACTTTTTTGGACAAATGCTTACGGTT
>JAZQLK010000321.1:0-2986 GCA_045542635.1 Eubacteriales bacterium | reverse complement strand
CTGAATTCTGCACTCTGCATTCTGCACTCTGCCTGTTGTCGTTACCGCTTCGTTCTTCCCTCGGTCAAGCCTCGGTTGAATTCAGCGACGACTGCCACACCTTACCCCTCCCTTTTTCATCCACAGGATGCGGTCGGGGACGGTTCATTCTGCATTCTGCATTCTGCATTTAATTATGCGGTCGGGGACGGTTCATTCTGCATTCTGCATTCTGCATTCTGAATTCTGAATTCTGCATTTAAACAATATGCCCCTCCCTGTACTTTCTGATCTTATAGAGAATATAGTCTCTCGTTACGGTTTCGTCCTTAAGAAAGTCCACGAATTGAGGAATATTGTCGTAGAATATTCTGTCAAGCTCCTCCTTCGTAAAATGCTCGCTTCCCGTTATGGTTTTGACAAGCATTGAGGTAACGCCGAGAAAATAAAGGCGGAGGCGGTTATCCTGCTCCTTGGTAAAGACGCGGACGCTCATATATTCCGCCATAGCGCGGACAAATTCCATTCCGTAATTGTACATAACGTCGTAAAGGTATCCCGAATAGGAGGAGGTAAGGATGCTTTTATATATTTTTCTGTTTTCGAGAATATAGGAAAGGGTATGCAGATAGCAGAAGCGAGGGGTGAAAAAGATTTCCACGCCTCTCTTCATATCATATTCAAAAAGGTCTACGATAAGAGCATATTTATCCGCAAAGGCGCGGTAAAAATACTGCCTTGATATGCCCACATCTTCGGCAATTGCCTTAACGGTAAGGGAGTCAAAATCCGTTTTTGACAGCAATTTGTCAAGAGAAACAACAATTTTAGGCATAATTCTCTCAATATTTACTTCTCCTACCATAAATAATCCTCCTTTTTGCGACAACAGTCAACATTTTAGTTTACACATCTTCAAATGTGTCAATTTCATTATATCATATTATATGTTATAATGCAAGTGCGAAATAAAAATAAATTCAGGAGGATTTTTATGAGTAATGGAAATTCAATTGAGTTCATGGGCACTCCCGCACAGGAGGCTGAACTCAAAAAAGTAATCGCGAAGTACAAGAACCAGCCCGGTGGACTTATGCCTGCATTGCAGGAAGCGCAGGGCATTTACGGCTACCTTCCTTACGAGGTACAGAAGATGCTCGCTGAGGGTATGGACGTTAGCATGAGCGAGGTATTCGGCGTAGCTACATTCTATGCGCAGTTCTCACTTGTACCCAAGGGTAAGTACATTATCAGCGTATGTCTTGGCACAGCCTGCTACGTTAAGGGCGCGGACAAGGTTCTCACAGCTATCGAAGAGAAGCTTGGTATCAAGAGCGGCGAATGCACACCCGACAGAAAGTTCTCTATTGAAGCTTGCCGTTGCGTAGGCGCTTGCGGTCTTGCTCCCGTTATGACTGTAAACGGAGAGGTTTACGGTAAGGTAACTCCCGAGCAGGCAGTTAAAGTAATCGAATCCTATATGGCTAAGGAGGACTGATTAAAATGAAGATGACTATTGAAAGATTAAATGAAATCAAGGCTCAGTACGAGCCTATAATAAAGGCGCGTAGCTTTGTTATTGATAAGGCTGCTGAAATGGCTGAGCATTCTCAGTACAGAAAGCAGATTCTCGTTTGCGGCGGTACAGGATGTACATCCTCCGGCTGCGGCAAGGTGGTTGAAGCTCTTGAAGCAGAGCTTAAGGCTAACAATTGCGACGACGTTATCGTTGTTAAGACAGGATGCTTCGGCTACTGTGCCCTCGGTCCTATCGTTATCGTATATCCCGAAGGCGCATTCTACAGCCAGGCAACACCCGAGGGCGCTAAGCGTATAGTTAACGAGCATATTATCGGCGGTAACGTATGCAAGGATCTTCTTTTCCCTGAAACAGTTCAGGAGGACGGAGAGGTTCTTCCCTTTGGTCAGATCCGTTTCTATAAGAAGCAGATGCGTATTGCTCTCCGTAACTGCGGCGTAATCTCCCCCTTCAAGATCGAGGAGTACATCGCAACAGACGGTTATCAGGCATTGTATAAGGTTCTTACCTCTATGAGCCAGGACGACGTTATTTCCACAATGCTGGCATCCGGCTTGAGAGGCCGTGGCGGCGCAGGCTTCCCCACAGGTAGAAAGTGGGCATTCGCTAAGGCCTCCGTTGGCGACGTTAAGTACGTATGCTGTAACGCGGACGAGGGTGACCCCGGCGCGTTCATGGACCGTTCCATCCTTGAGGGTGACCCCCACGCAATTATTGAGGCTATGGCTATTGCAGCTTACACAATCGGCGCTAAGCAGGGCTACGTTTACGTTCGCGCAGAGTACCCCATCGCCGTAGAAAGACTCAAAATCGCTATTGAACAGGCTCGTGAAATGGGCTTGCTCGGTAAGAACATTTTCGGTACAGACTTCTCATTCGACCTTGACATCCGTCTTGGCGCAGGCGCATTCGTATGCGGCGAGGAAACAGCTCTTATGGCTTCCATCGAGGGTAAGCGCGGCGAGCCCCGTCCCCGTCCTCCGTTCCCTGCAGTTAAGGGTCTTTTCGGTGTTCCTACCGTTCTTAACAAAGTTGAAACATACGCTAACGTAGCTCAGATCATCCTTAAGGGCGCTGATTGGTTCTCATCCATCGGTACCGAGGATACAAAGGGTACTAAGGTATTCGCTCTCGGCGGTAAGATCAATAACGTTGGTCTCGTTGAGGTTCCTATGGGTACAACACTCCGTGAGATCATCGAGGACATCGGTGGAGGTATCCCCAATGGCAAGACCTTTAAGGCAGCTCAGACAGGCGGTCCCTCCGGCGGATGTATCCCTGCTGAATATATTGACACTCCCATTGACTTTGCATCCCTTTCCAAGATCGGTTCAATGATGGGCTCAGGCGGACTTATCGTAATGGATGAGGACACCTGTATGGTTGATATCGCTAAGTTCTACCTTGAGTTCACCTGTGAGGAGTCCTGCGGTAAGTGCTCACCCTGCCGTATCGGTACAAAGCGCT
>JAZQLK010000320.1:0-3890 GCA_045542635.1 Eubacteriales bacterium | reverse complement strand
TACGAAAGCACGCTGTATTATCCTCTCAGAGACCACACAAGGCACGAATACATAGGAGATAACGGCGAAAAAATATTGGTTGATGAAAGCGGCGCGATTTCCGACATACTGTATGATTTCTGCACTCTTAATATAAGAAAGCAAGCAAGCCCTGCGGAGGCGCTTACAAAGCTTAAAGGCGTTATTGACGATTACGTGGATATAGACAAGTATACGGACGTTAAAATGCCGGAGTATAAGCTAAACAGCAGCGGAGGATTCGGCTCGTATAATTTCCTGTTCTATAAAACCGTGGATGGGTGTATGACCGATTGGATGAGAGTAACTGTTAATGATAACGGCAGAGTATACGGATTGCGGATCTCGAATAAGTACTGCAATCTTACGGAGCTGAATATTAACAAGGAAACAGAGAGCTATCTTCTTGAATTGAAATTCAGAAATATATTTACAACAAAGAATACGGAATATCTTTACTATGAGCTGTCAGACCTTACCCCGAATGAGATCGTTATTCGCGGCGGAGAGCCTTATATCTGCTACGCAGGATCTGCGAGATTCGCCTATAAAGACGGCGGAGAGGTAAATAGCTATTTGATAAACGTTCTTATTCCCATTGATCTGATTTGCGATTGATAGGCAGTTTTGAAGGAGGAACACTATGAAAAGGCTTATACGTTTAATTTCCGTGATGCTTTTGATGGCGATAATATTTTCCTTTGCAGGCTGTAACACTAACGAAAGCGACATACCGACTGTGAAGCCGTCTAATGACGAAGCGTCGTCGGACACTAATGATCAGGATTTTACAACCGAGGATGTTACGGAGCCTGCGGGCAGTTCCCCGACCGACAACGGAGTAATATTGAAATATAGATACGGTGACATACTTATAACCGTCAGTCCCGAGGACGAAGAGAAATTTATGGAAATAATGGACTCCGCCGTGTGGCAGGATGGAAAATGGAAAGTAGTCTGTCCCTTTCTTTTGATTCCCGACGGACATACAATGTATTTTTATTGTCCCGAGACGGGACTTGTGGAGGATAGCTTATTTTATTCCGCCACCAATAAGTCAAGATATTTTTATTTGACCGATGAGCAAAGGGAGTTTGTTAATTCCTTAATAACTCCGTATTATCCCGATATTCACGCTCTTTAAAGAGGCGTATTGATTCCAAACAAAAACAGAAATCCCCGACACGGTGTCGGGGATTTTTTATTTAAAGTACTTCGTTTACAATTTTCTTAAGCTTTGCACAGATAGCGGGGTCTGTGTTCTCGGGCTCGTAAACAACCTGGGTTACGTCCTTACCTGTAAAAAACTTGTAAAGGGTAAGGGCGGCAAGGTATCTGCCGTAGTCAAGGGAGAGATGGAAGCCGTCGCGATTCATAGACATTCCGCCCTTGGAGGTGTCAAACTCGTCAAGATAACGTGCCTTTTCAATGGCGTCGCCTACGGGAATAATGGGAAGGGAATACTTTTCCGCAATTTTGGAGGAGGCGTCAACTATGGCATTATACATCTTGGTTCTGTTCCAATCGTAGTTAGCAAAACCGCCGTGACCGCTTGCATCGTCGTACGCCCACGTTCTGTGGAATATTATTTTTGCGTCGGGACATTTTTCCTTTATATATCCCACGATAAATTCGGTATAGGGCTCATAGGTTTCTATCATACCGGAGAAGTGGCTGACCTGCTGTATGGACACGTAGTCCCACTTTCTTTCCGTAAGAGTGTCGTTAATTGAAGCTCTGAAGAGCCTTTCTCCGTCGCGCTGATAGTCGTACGCTACGTTATTTTCTTTAATGTTATTTGCGTGCCATTCGAGAGGACATCCGCCTATGTAAAGATTTCTTACAAAGATATCGTCGTTGCATATTCTGCCGAGATAAACCGTGGCATCCTGTGAAAAGCTGTTACCAATAAATAATACGTTCATATTATTCCCTCGCTTTGAAAAGTTTTATAAGATAATTTTATCACCGCAAAAAGAAAAAGTCAACATAAAAAGTCCAAATAAAGGCTTTTTATGTTGACTCGTTTTATTCCGTTGCAATAAGGCTTAACCAGTATCTGTTATTTTCCGTGGGTACAGATAAGATTCCGTCCCTTTCCGCCTCGTAAAGAGAACAGGTTACGAAAATTGTCAGGGCGTTTGACAGGAAATTGCCCATTTGACGGCGCAGATGCTTAGGTACGGTTTTCTCATATTCCTCCAGAATAATATCGTACGCGCCTCTTGTAATATCCTGTACGCTTTCCGCAAACTCCTGCGCCATTTTTTCAATTTCGCGGCGTTCCTTATCGTTTACATAGTAATAATTGGGCTTGAATACTCCGTTTTCCCTTGTAAACAGCTTCTTTTCGATAGCTATGCTGAAAAGGTATTTTTCGTCCTCTGTCAGCTCAACGATTTTCGTCTCTCCCTTGATTATTTGTCTGCAAAGAGCGAAAACACCGCTTGGAGTGTTGAAATAATCTCTTGAATCAACGCCGCTCCAAAAGTGGAAGAAGCCCTGTGTATAGTCAGGCTCCGTCTTGTGTACGGGTCCGTCCCATCCGTGATATTTTTCAAATTTCTTCGGGGACGTGTCGCTGTTATCAAATCCAAAGGCTATCCATTTACCACCGTTTGGGCGAAGGGGTATATCGTTATATTTAACGTAGCTTATATCGTTGAAGATTTTAAAATATTTACCTGCAAATTCGGCAAAAATATGGATATACACCCAAAGAAGGCGATCCCAGGTAAAGCCCACGAGATTAAATTCCTTGCTTGTTAAAATATCCCTCTTGCCTTCAAGATATTCCATCAGCTTTTTGTAAAAATTCGGGAAGGCGTATTCGTAAATTTTATTTCCGATTTTTGCGTTTTGGGCGGGAAGTATTACAAAATCAGTCTGATATTTTCCCTTTGATACTTCCCTCATAAGCTCGTTTTCGCATAGATATGCAACCTCATCCTCAATGTAAGGGGCTGATATTCCAAGCTCCTCGCAAAGCTCCGTAATTGTAACGGGCTCCCTGTAAGCCGCAAGTAAGATGTTTTGAGCCGATTTTCTTTTTGCGCAGATTATAGGCTCCATATCTGCGCCGGGATTGCCGGTACAGGAAACGTAAAGACTGCCGGGGCGGTAGCTTTTTTCTCCGTAATTTCTCATAGTATTCATTCCTTTCTCAATAGCTTGTCTTGCATCGTGAAGCCACCATTTTACAGTACCCTCGCTTTTGCCAAGAGCCCTTCCTATATCCTCGCAGGACATATTTTCAAAATAGTGCATCACAATGGCGCGGCGGTAATTTCCGGACATTAAGGATAGCTCGCGTCTTAAGAGATTTTTTTGCTCCTTCAAAATAATCTCGCCTTCAATATCGTCCTCCGATGCTACGGTATCGTCAATATAACAAACAGCTCCGTATTTCTTTTTTCGCAGCCAATTAAAAAACATATGGTTGGAAATTTTCCACACGTAGGCGTTTAAATTGTTGATTTCCTTTCCTGCTCGGATGGATTTTAAAACCTCTACGCAAATATCCTGTGAAAGATCCTCGGCATCCTCCGGGGAGCTTAGCTTCTGTCTGCAAAAGCCGTAAACCTTGGGTATCATATCCCGTTCAAATGCTTGAAGCATTGCTTCCTTATCCGTCATTTTTACCACCTCACTTGTGAACTTGACGCGTCGTTCACCAATTAAGTAACCGACGGAGCCGTTGGGTTGGAATTTTTTTCATTATACCAAAAAAATTATTTTAATGCAACAAAAAGAGCCGAGCAAGTCGGCTCCTTTTAGTAATTAAGATTTGTTGCGGATTTTTTATCAGTCTATTTCAACTACACCGTCTTCCTTGCAAGCCTCCCTCGTTGAGGGAGGGGGACCGCATAGCA
>JAZQLK010000319.1:0-4906 GCA_045542635.1 Eubacteriales bacterium | reverse complement strand
GATATGGTTTGTGAAAAGAACAAGTCCTCAAGCCACGATTTTAAAAACGACCCCATTGCCCTTATACAGGATGGTAATATTTTAAGGGCGGACGGCACCACCCTCGGCGCCGACGACGGCTTCGGCGTGGCTATTATGATGGCTATTCTTGAAAGCAAGGAAATTTCCCACCCCCGACTCGAATGTCTATTTACGTCCGGAGAGGAAATAGGTCTTGTGGGCGCTTCAAAATTCAATTATGAGCATATCACCGCAAAAAAGCTTATCAATCTTGACTCTGCAGAGGAGGACACTGTAATTATAGGCTGCTGCGGAGGTGTAAGAACCTCGCTTACCTATCCGATTGATTTCGAATACGGAAGCTTTGATGCCTATAAGATTACGTTGAACGGTCTTTTCGGCGGTCACTCAGGCGAGGATATTGACAGAGGCAGACAAAACGCAAACGTGCTTATGGGTAAGCTTCTTTCATATCTTCTTGAACGAATTGAAATAAGAGTATCGGATATTGACGGCGGCGACAGAGATAACGCAATTCCCCGAGAGTGTGAAATGACGGTCATATGCTCAAAGGAAATTGAAAAAATATGGGATGATGCCGTAGCCTACGTAAAAGGCTTTGCAAAAGCAAAAGAGGACGGAAATCTTAAAATAAATATAGAAAACACTACCACGTACAGGGCTTTTTCCACAAAAGATACAAAAAAGCTTGTTAAAATTCTCGCAACTCCCAATGGAGTTTTAAGGTATAGAGAAACCGCTCCCATACTTCCTAAAATGTCAAGAAATCTTGCAAGAGTATGCATAAAGGATGGCGAGCTTGACGTAGGCTTCTCTTCCCGTTCATATAAGGAAAGCGACCTTGACCTTTGCACCGCGGAGCTTGATACACTTGCGTCTGAAATCGGAGGCAACACCTACCATCACGAAAAGTATCCCGGTTGGGAAAGCTCCCGCTCCTCGGAGCTTGTTACGGACTACGTAACCGCCTTTAAATCCGTAAATTGCTCGGATCCGGAAATTACCCTTATCCACGCAGGGCTTGAATGCGGCATTATAACGGGCTCCGTTCCAAATATGGAGGCTATTTCGATAGGCTGTAACGTTCACGATCTGCACACCCCATATGAAACTATGGAAATTGACTCCATGGACAGAATTTACGGTGTCGTAATAGCTTTTTTAAATAAATGATCCGTTTTTTACGAAAATTGTCGAAATGTTTATTTTCAGTTTATTTTACGCGCATATAATTTATATTTAGAATGAGGTAATATTTATGTTCAATATACTTGTGGTAGACGACGATAAAAATACCCGTCTTTTTCTCAAGGCTGTTCTTGAGGGGGCGGGATACAGCGTAGCAACCGCCGAAAACGGCGCCCACGCCCTTGAAGTTATGGATTCGCGGCATATTGATCTTGTGGTGCTTGATATTATGATGCCTAAAATGGACGGTTACGAATTCACAAAAATTTTAAGAGAAAACGATAATAATTTACCTATTCTTATGCTCTCGGCAAAGCAATTGCCCGCGGATAAGCACAAGGGCTTCCTTGTGGGTACTGACGACTATATTACAAAGCCCGTTGACGACGAGGAAATGCTATACAGAATCAAGGCGCTTCTTCGCAGGGCTAAAATAGTCAGCGAAAGAAAAATAGTTATAGGCTCCGCGGTTCTTGACTATGACTCCTTTACCGTTACACGGGGTAACGAGGTACTCGAGCTTCCGCAGAAGGAATTTATGCTTCTTTATAAGCTTCTTTCCTACCCCGGAAAGATATTTACAAGAATTCAGCTGATGGATGAGATCTGGGGTACGGATAGCGAAACGGGGTGGGAAACCGTCACCGTTCACATAGGCAGACTGAGAAAAAGATTTGAGGGCTGGGAGGAATTTCAGATAGAATCCGTCCGCAGTCTTGGATATAAGGCGGTGAAGAAGGTATGAAGCATCTTAAAAAGCCTTTATTCACGCAAAAAAAGAAGGGGGACAACAATTTTAATTTTTCCTTGACCGTTGTTCTTACCCTTATAGTGTTTGCTGTTCTTCTTGTGTCCCTGGCGCTTGCATCATCCCTTACGTTTATCCTTATGGAAACAGGCGTTATGAAGGGCGAGCATAACCCTGACACCTCCTATACCCTTCTTTTTATGGTAATAGGAAGCGTGGTTCTCGGCGCTCTTTCATCCTTCTTCGGAAGTAAGCTCATTCTCCGCCCCATAAAGAGAATCATCAAGAGTATGGACAAGCTCTCATCGGGAAATTACGAAGCGAGAATGGAGTCGTCGGATACGAGAGTCAAGGCATTCAAGGCCCTTGCAAATAAATTCAACACTCTTGCGGAGGAGCTGGAAAACACGGAAATGCTCCGCTCCGACTTTATAAATAATTTTTCCCACGAATTCAAAACTCCTATTGTATCTATAGCCGGCCTTGCCAAAATTTTAAAGAAGGGCAATCTTACAAAGGAGGAAAGGGAGCAATATTTAAGCGCTATCGAGGAGGAGTCAATGCGTCTTTCCTACCTTGCCACCAGCGTTTTGAATCTAACTAAAATCGAAAATCAGACTATCCTTACGGATACGTCCAGCTATAATATTTCCGAGCAGATTCGCTCCTGCATCCTTCTTCTTGAGGATAAATGGGAGAAAAAGAATCTTGACTTTTCTCTTGACTTTGACGAATATACCGTTGAAGCCAACGAGGAGCTTATGAAGCAGGTGTTTATAAACCTATTTGACAACGCTATAAAGTTTTCTAAGGACGAAGGCTGTATTATCGCTTCCGTAAAGGATATGGAGGATTATATCTCCATTTCCATAACCAATAGCGGCGAGCCGATCTCCGAGGAAAACAAAAGGAAGATATTCAATAAATTCTACCAGGCGGACGAATCCCACTCCTCCGAGGGATACGGTGTAGGTCTTGCCATCGTAAAGAAGATAATATACCTTCACGGAGGACAGATAAATCTTGAATGCAAGGATGAGCTTATTACCTTCACAGTTGATTTACCAAAAAACCAATAGCAAGAATTTTCCAATATGACTTTTTTGAAGCAGCGCTTCAATTCTATATTCTGACACTTAAAAAGGAGAAAATAAAATGAGCAAGAGCTACGTTCTTTTTAATCCCCACGCAGGAAATAACACAGGTAAGGCAAGCGCGGAAAAATTAAAAGAAGCTTACACCGAAAAGGAGCTTGTATTCATTGATATTACGGAAATCACAGATTACGCTCAGTTTATGTCGTCACTTGAAAGCGATGACAGCATTATAATTTGCGGCGGAGACGGTACTCTCAACCGCTTCACAAACGCTATTTATGACCTTAACACAGATAAGGAAATTCTTTACTATGCCGCAGGCTCGGGAAACGATTTTCTCCGTGATTTCGACGGCGTTGACGGAAGCGTTCCCTTCCGTATAAACGAATATATCTGCGACCTTCCAGTAGTTACTGTAAACGGCAAAAGTTATCGCTTTATTAACGGCGTAGGCTTCGGTATCGACGGCTACTGCTGCGAGGTTGGAGATCAGCTCCGCGCTAAAAATGACGGTAAGCCCATAAACTACGCAGGTATCGCTATTAAGGGTCTTCTCTTCCATTATAAGCCCACATCCGCAACCGTTACGGTTGACGGTGTTACACATACATATAAGAAGGCTTGGCTTGCTCCCACAATGAGCGGCCGTTACTACGGCGGAGGTATGATACCCACTCCTCATCAGACAAGAGATGAAAGAAAAGAAAAGATTTCCGTAAGTATTATTCACGATACGGGTAAGCTTAAGACCCTTATGATTTTCCCCTCTATCTTCAAGGGCGAGCATATAAAGCACGTAAAGAAGGTAGATGAATTTAGCGGAAAGAATATCACCGTTGAATTCAACCGTCCCGTAGCTCTTCAGATAGACGGCGAAACTATTCTTAACGTTACCAAGTACGAGGCTTGTATTCCTTCTCTCTTCGCAAAGAAAAATGAGGAAGCTTTCGCCGAAGCATAATTTTGTTAGAAGAAGTGTACATATAAAATACTGTTGCCACTCATTTTCCTTTCTCGAATGAGTGGCAACAGTATTTTTATCCTAAATAAAATTCCTTCATTTCAAGCTCGCCGTCGGGTACGTATTCGCTGATTGGCATATATGGATTGAATATCTGCTTCATAAATCTCTCCTTGATTTTTTCTTTATTTTACCATATTTCAGACCTTCCGTCAGCGAAAAAGCATAAAACCGCCCACATTTCCCAGAGAAGGATGCCGAAAATCCGCCTTTAAAAAAATAATAAAAATTTTTAAAAAAATTTATCAAAACCTATTGCAAAATGTAAAAACATATGCTATAATTTATGAGCATTAAGAAATGGCCCGTTGGTCAAGCGGCTAAGACGTAGCCCTCTCAAGGCTGAATCATGGGTTCGATTCCCGTACGGGTCACCAGCAAAGCGAAAAGGACACTCAAACGAGTGTCCTTTTTGTTTTGCTGACGGTCCGTATGGACCGAATCGACCCATCCTCTCGCTTGCGAGAGTGGGGTTCGCATTTTCGGCTAAAGCCGATGGGAGCTCGCTCACAAGAGGATAGACGAAAATAGCTCCGCAGGAGCCTTCCCTAATAGTACGGGTCACCAACACAAACAAAGTGAGTGCTTCATTGTTGCGTAGCAACTACTTAATGTGAGCGTAGCGAATGCTTCCAATACTATTCTTGCGGACAGAATACTTGTAATAGGTGACGGACAAATAGTAGAGCAGGGCTCTCATTTTGATTTACTTAAGCAAAATGGAAGGCATGCACATCTCTTCAACCTACAAGCTGAAAAATATAAGTAAAATATGAATAACAAAAACAAAGCCACCCGCTTGTGAAGTGAATCCCATTTAATTCACTTAAT
>JAZQLK010000318.1:0-2130 GCA_045542635.1 Eubacteriales bacterium | reverse complement strand
CTCGGCAATATAAGAGGCTCCTCACCCTTAATCTTAAGAGCCGCGTTTATACCTGCCATAAGTCCCTGCGCCGCCGCTTCCTCATAGCCTGACGTACCGTTAAACTGTCCCGCTCCGTAAAGGCCGGATATTCTCTTGTATTCAAGAGTGGGAAGAAGCTCCTCGGGATCGGTGCAATCGTATTCTATGGCGTAGGCGTAGCGCATCATCTGAGCGTTTTCAAAGCCTTCAAGAGAATGTACCATCTTTTCCTGCACGTCAATGGGCATCGACGTGGAAAAGCCCTGCAAGTAAATTTCCTTGGTATCCGTACCCATAGGCTCAACGAAAAGCTGATGTCTTTCCTTATCGGCAAAGCGTACTATCTTGTCTTCAATCGAGGGACAGTAACGGGGACCCGTGCCGTGGATATTACCCGAATAAAGAGCGCTTCTCTTAATGTTCTCTTTTATTATATCATGAGTTTTTGAATTTGTATAGACTATATAGCAAGGAATTTGCTCGCTTTTTCCGTATTCCTCCTCATTTGTTCTCCAGGAGAAGGGGAAGGACTCCTTGTCGCCCTCCTGAATTTCAAGCTTGGAATAGTCTATCGTATCTGCGTGAATACGGGAGGGAGTACCCGTTTTAAAGCGCATCATTGAAATTCCCTCTCGCAAAAGCGCGTCGGTTAAGAAAAGAGCGCTGTTCAACGCGTCGGGACCCGAGGGATAGCATACGGAGCCCGTATGTACAACGCCGTTTAAAAACGTACCCGTACAAATTACAGCAGCCTGTACCTCATATTTCTCTCCCAGTCTTGTTTTAACATTTGTTATTCTTTTAACGCCGTTTTCCTCTGCGGTTTCAATATCCGTTATCTCCGCCTGTACTATACGAAGGTTAGGAGTGTTTTCAAGAATACCCTTCATTATGGAGCGGTATTTCATTCTGTCCGCCTGTATTCTCTTTGAGTATACCGCAGCGCCCTTACCGAGATTCAGGGTTCTCGCCTGTAAGGTAACCATATCGGCGCAAGCGCCCATCTGTCCGCCAAGAGCGTCTATTTCATAAACGAGATGCCCCTTGGCGGTGCCTCCTATGGAGGGGTTACAGGGCATATTGGCTATAGCATCCAGGGACATTGTAAAAAGGATTGTGTCAATTCCCATACGGGCAGATGCAAGAGCCGCTTCGACTCCCGCGTGGCCTGCGCCTATTACGGCAACGCCTGTTTTATGCATATCCTATACCTCCTATTTGTGATATTTCGAGCCGTTAAGAATGGATACGGAGCGGTAAACCGCCTCGTAAAGCATAACTCTTAAAAGCCTGTGGGGAAAGGTAAGCTTGGACACGGAAAGACGGAAATCCGCTCTCTGCTTTACCCCGTCGGAAAGACCGTAGGACGAGCCTATAATAAATACTATCTCGCTCTTTCCGGAAAGCTGAGCCTGCTCTATTTTGCCCGCAAGCTCCTCGGAGGAAAGCTGCTTTCCCTCAACGCACATAGCGATAACGTAGGCCTTACTCGGAATTTTTGAAAGAATTATTTTTTCCTCCGTCTTAAGTGCTTCGGCTATTTGGCTCTGCGACGGGCTTTCGGGAAGCTTTTCCTCTCGGAAAATATATTCTTCAACACGGCACCAGGCTCCAAGACGCTTTTTGTACTCTGCCGCCGCTTCCTTAAGATAGTTTTCCTTAAATTCGCCTGTGGCGATAATCTTAATATTGAGCATTTGTGTTATCAAGCAGCTTTTCCGCCGCTGTCATAATAGCTATTTTTCCGCTTTCATAGGTAAGGGAGCCTTGGAAAAAGGCAATATAAGGCTCGCGAAGGGGACCGTCTGCGGAAATTTCAATGGATGAGCCCTGTGTAAAGGCGCCTGCCGCCATAATTACCTCATCATTATATCCGGGCATAGCCCAGGGAACGGGTACTACGTAGGAGTCAACGGGGCTTGCGCTCTGTATACCCTGACAGAACTTAATAAGTCCGTCGGGATAACCGAATTTAACCGTCTGAATAATATCGGAGCGCATTTCGTCATATTTGGGATTTACGTCAAACCCAAGCTTTTCAAGAACGTACGCTGCAAAATGAGCCGTCTTCTGCGCCTGCGCAACTATATGGGGCGCCATAAAGAAGCC
>JAZQLK010000317.1:0-2219 GCA_045542635.1 Eubacteriales bacterium | reverse complement strand
AAGTAAGAAAGCCCGTTGCGAATCATCGCAACGGGCTTTTTTTAGTTATAAAGCTTATATTTAAGGCGCATATTGTCCGCTATCATAGCGATAAATTCGGAGTTTGTAGGCTTTCCTCTGTTGTTTTGGATTGTGTATCCGAAGTAGGAATTAAGTGTATCAACGTCGCCCCTGTCCCAAGCTACCTCAATAGCGTGACGAATGGCTCTTTCAACACGGGAGGTTGTGGTTTGGTACTTTTTTGCCACAGACGGGTAGAGAATTTTTGTGACAGAGTTGATTATATCGTTGTCTGAAATAGTCATAAGTATTGCCGTTCTTAAGTACTGGTAGCCTTTAATATGCGCGGGTACTCCGATTTGATGGATTACCTTTGTTACCTGCGTTTCAATATCCTCACGATTGGGCTTGGAGTCGGGGGAAGCGCTTTCTCTTGAACGGTAGAGCGTATCTATATGCTCGCAAAGGCTTGAAAAATCAAAAGGCTTCATTAAGCACATAGAAGCGCCTGCATTTGTAGCCTCGATAAATACGTTCTGATTTGTAACCATAGAAGCAATTATAAAAGCGGGAGGCTGGTCGTTGCCGAAATTTATGCCCTTTGTATTTTTGATAAGACCGATGCCGTCAAGCTTTGAAAGCCATATATCCGCAATAACAATATCGGGATGGCTGCGATTGATTTTTATAAGGGCTTCCTCGCCGTTTGCTGCCTCCTCTACGTTGCGGTAGCCCTTTCTTACGAGAGCCTCCTTGGTTGAATGTCTTGTCTGGATATTCTCGTCGGCCACGAGAATTTTTGCGCTGATTTCCATTTGAATCTCCTTTTACGATATTTAATTTGTTTTATCTGCTTTTGACGATTTAATTATACCATATATTTACATAAATTACAATAATTTCCAATTCGGTAAATTCAACAAACTTTTTCGGTAAAATTTGGAAAAATTTACCAATTATTATTAACCTATTATCGAAAAAGAGATTTTGCTATCGTAAAATCTGTATCAAAAAATGGAGTCTGCTGATATTCCGGCGTGAACAATCATTTCTTCTATCGAATTAAGGGTAAGAAGCCGCGCTTCCTCGAAGTCATTTGGGGTGTCCTCGGACAGCTTGCCGATAAGGGATACCAGGTTTCTTTCTATTTCATCTGATATTCTGTGGGGGACCGAAAGAGCTATGATAGCTTGCTTACTTTTCCAATATTCGTAAAGTCTTTTTGCGTCGGGAAGAGAGGAGGAATCGGCTTTTAACTCTGTAACGCTTTCCGCCATATTAACATATATATTATTAATGTAGAAAAAATTCCATATTATCACACCGAAAACCAGGGTAAGTGTTAGAATTGCTATAATAAATGCCCTCATTTTTCCTCCTTGAATACTATACTTACGCGACCGCTTTTTCCCATTGTTAAAAGGAATACGTCCTTTATTTCAATATTTCGCTTTTTAAGGTAGTCTTTCAGCCAAGCCTCGTCCTTTCCAACGTAGTAAAGATCGTTTCTGCTTATTTCTCCGTCTGTAATAAGAGAAAATGTCAGGGTGTCGCCGTCTGCTTTTATTTTCATATCCTCCCTGGTAACGTTTTGCTTTTTCGGCTTAGGAAATACGGATAGCTTACCGTTTTGCTCTATTACCGCATAGTCGACCTCGTCTACGCTTGATATATCCTTTAATCGCAGCTCCGAAAGAAGCTCGTTTACGCTCATACGAAGCTTTGCAAGCTGCTTCTGGTCGATTTTTCCATTCTTTATGATTATACTCGGGCTTCCGAAGAGAAGATTTTTAAGCCATTGGGATTTTGTAGATAAAAAAGAAATTATAATTTCTATGCACAGTAAGAAAATGACGGGTATAAAAGAATACGAAACGGGAATAGATATATCCTGAATAGAATTTACAGCCAGCTCTGACATCATAAGGGTAGTTATGAATTCCGACAACTGAAGCTCGCCTATCTGACGCTTCCCGACTATTCTTACAGAAAAGAAGAAAATAAAGTAAATTATTGCTGTTCTTACGAATACTGTTGCCATAAATTCCTCCTTTAAAATTAGTTTTTCAACAAGGTATTAAAAAATTCTAAAAAAATATAAAAAATATGAAATTTTTTTCAAAAAACCCCTTGACAAGAGAATGAGTAGGTGATATAATAGCAAGGCACTCCGCGAGAGTGGGGTGTGAAAGATCCTTGAAAATTGAACAATGAAGAGA
>JAZQLK010000316.1:0-4257 GCA_045542635.1 Eubacteriales bacterium | reverse complement strand
TATCGAATACGCTGTATTTTCGAATTGTAAGGAGCTTACAAGTGTAACTATTCCCAGCAGTGTTACGTCTATTGATATGAATGCGTTTCGCGAATGTGAAAAGCTTGAAAGTATAATTATTCCGTCCGGTGTTACTCATATATCGAAAAATGCATTTTACGGTAATGAAAATCTTACAGTGTATTGCGAAGCGGAGTCCAAGCCCGAGGGTTGGGATGATGAATGGACGGGAGATGAAAGAAAAGATATAAAAGTAAAAGAAGTTGTCTGGGGCTACAAGGAAAGCTGACCCTAGAGAATGATATACTCGCTTCGCAAGTATGATATATCGCCTTTGACAGTATGATATATTTTTAAGGGAACAAAAAAGACCGACACGTGTCGGTCTTTTTTTCGTATTACTTTATAGGAAGCTCAATTCCGTTCTTGGGATACCAGTTAAAGGTAATCTCCTTGCCGTTTATAAGATATCTTTCGGGACAGGTGGTTTCCATCCAGTCAAGAGGAATAAACTCGTCCTTCTGGACGGAGGCAATCTTGAAGGCTTCCTTTAATTCCTCGGTTTCCTTCTCGTTTAAGATACCGGGCTTGCAGGAAACGAAGAGGGAAGAGGAGCTTAAGGAAAGAGCCTTAAGCCATTCACGGTTAAGGGACCAGTCAATAGCGCCCGTAATTCCAACGCAGTCCGCATCCGCTCCGAAGAAAAGATTGTTCTGTGCCACGCGGAAGGCAAGGGTGTTAACACCCATTCTTGCGGTTCTGTTCCATTCAAAGCCGCTTGTATCGTCGCCCGTTCTGTTAAGCTGATGAAGTCCCGCGCAGAGGTGACCTATGGCGTTACAGCCGATAATTACGGCGCCGTCGGAGGAGTCCTTAATAACCTTGTAGAAATTCTTTACGATCTCAGCGCTTGTTTTCGTCCTGTCATAGAAGCTCCAGCCGTCCATAGCAAGCTTATCCGTAATTTCAAAGCCCCATCTGCCGAAAATATCAAAGGTGGAGAAATCGTGCTTTATAAGTCTGTATCCCCATTTTATAAGTCGCTCGGTGGTTTCCTTAACGTAGTTAAGAACCTGGGGATGGGAGGGGTCAAGCACCTTTTTTTGGTGGGTAAAATACCATTCCTCGGGGAAGGTATCTACCTTTCTTGGCTCGTTGTCACGTCCGTTTATAAGATATCTTACCCAGATACCGGGGCGAACGCCGAGAGCTGCGATCTCACGCGCGGTTTTTTCCATATCGGGGAAGCGCTCATTTCCTCTGTCCCAGGGGGCGTCACAGGAGTGGGGCTGCCATCCGTCGTCAATTACCATATAAGGAATATTTTCGCACTCGGCGCACATTTCCTTAACGAACTTAGTGTCCGCGATTATCTCGTCGTGGGAGCTTTTTCCGTAAGCGTAGTACCAGTTGTTGGAGCCGTATACCACGTGGTCGGGAAGGTAGGGGTTGGGGGACATTACGGCGCAGAATTCCTTAATTGCAAAGAAGGCGCCGGTTTCCTTATATTCCTTAAAGTATATAGTGGCGCATTCAAGGACTCTGCCGTTTAAGAGCGTGCCGTTACCGCCGTTTCTTATATCAAGCCAAAGGGTGATTCCGCAGGGGTCATACTGCCAGAATGCCATTGCGTTCGGTTGAACTCCTACGCCGAAGCACTCCGTATATCTGCCCGTGTAATCAAGAGTGGCGTCGCTTCCGTTGGATGCCGCCATATACCAGGGCATACATCTGTCGTTAAATACGGGACCCCATCTTAAATCTCCGTAGCCTCTTTCCCAGGCGTCGCCGAGGATCTTAACGTCCTTGCGCATAGATTCATTCCAGCGGAGGCGTACGTATCTTGCGCCCTTTTCGTAGGACGTTGCATATACGGTAAGAGCATCGTTTTCAAGCTTGAAGCTTACGTATCCGTCATCACAGGAGCAATCGCCGTTATAAAAATCATATTTTGCTCCGTCAAGGTAAAGGGACGTAATGTCAGGCAATCTTAATTTCATATCATATCTCCTTTTGTAAAATCGGGTGTGTAAATTGAGGATGCGGAGGACTTTTCCTGTACGTATCCGTCGTATCCAAGCTCTATGGCTCGATTTACCACGCTATCGTATTCAAAGGTGGTTATTTTTCTTTTAAGGGCGGTGATATCACCCTTATAAAAGTCGGGGGTGTATTGGCTCATAAGAGAGAGCTTTATTTTACTTATATCGCAAATTTCAGCCACGCTCTCAAGGATTTTTATACTGTCGGCTCTGTGGGACGGCAGAACGAGATGGCGGAGAATAACTCCGCTTTTCATAATCCCGTTTTCATCATATGTACATTGGGGACACATTTCCGTCATTTTCTTGAATGACTCTATGGCGTTTTCAAAATAGTCCGAGGCTTTGGAATATTTTTCCGAAAGCTCCTTGGAAAAATATTTGATATCCGTTAAGAAAACGTCCACGTACCCCCGCATTTTTTCAATTTCCGAGGGCTTTTCGTAGCCTCCCGTGTTGTAAACCACGGGAATTTCAAGCCTGTCCCGTATCATATCAAGGGCAAGGCGTATTTTGTCCGCATATTGGGTAGGGGATACTAAATTTATATTGTGGGCTCCCTTTTCCTGAAGCGAAAGGAAAATTTCGGCAAGACGACCGACGGTCACCTCGTAGCCTCCACCACCGTGGCTTATGTCCATATTCTGACAGTAAACGCATTTTAAGGGGCATCCCGAGAAGAAAACCGCTCCGCTTTCGTTTTTACCGCTGATTGACGGCTCCTCCCATTTGTGGAGCATAACCTTGGCTATTTTAACCGCTTCGCCGCAGCCGCAGTACCCCTTTGATTTTTCTCTGTCAATACCGCATTCCCTTGGGCAGAGGGTACATTTCATCTTATATCTCCCGCCGTCAGCTTAATAAGCTTATTAAGACTGTCGGGCTGCTCCTTTGCCTCGTGAGCGGCTCTGTTTTTAGACACGTATCCGCACTTTCTGCATTTATGAATAATTATAAAGCCCTTTCTGGAGTCGGTTTCCACGCGGATCGGGTCCATCACTCCGCCGCAATCGCTTGCTCTGTCACCGGGAAGCACGTCCACGTGCTTGGAGCATAAGCATTTGGGACAATGGTTTCTTGAGGAATATCCGAGAGGCTTTACCTCGTATCCGCAATTTTCGCAGATAAATCCGCTGTCGTTTTTTGTAAATCTTTTATTTTCCATATATAAATCCTTGTTTATATAATTCCTTATTTTCCTACGCAGAATCTTGAGAAGATCTCGGAAACGATTTCCTCGCTTGTGGCTCTTGCGTCTATCATATCAAGCTCGGAAAGAGCATTTTCAAGAGAGAAGCATATAATGTCGGGAGTTTCACCGAGATCAAGAGCGGTCTTTGCCTCGTTCACCTTGTGGAGGGCGAGATTTACCGATGACAGCTGACGGGCGTTTGCAATTACCGCATCGTTTGAAATATCTATTTTGTCAAGCTCGTACATTTCGTTAAGCACCCTTGCAAGACCCTCAAGCCCGTCGGCTTTTTTTGCGGAAATTTCACATACGTATTGGAAATTTTCGTACAAATGAGTGATAAATCCGTCGCTTAATCGCTTTTCTGCGTCGCTTTTGTTTATTACCGCCACGGCGCATTTACCCTTTACGTCCTCGATTATTTTGTAATCCTGGGCTGATTCTGCCTCGCTTCCGTCGAAAACGCAAAGCACGATTTCCGCCTCGTTAAGCTTCTTAATGGCTCTTGTAACGCCTATTTGCTCAACGGTATCGTCGGTGTCGCGAATACCCGCCGTGTCAGCTAATCGAAGAGTAACGTCACCCACAAGGGCGGTATGCTCAATAACGTCCCTTGTTGTACCCGCAATATCCGTAACGATAGCAAGCTCCTCACCGCAAAGGGCGTTATAGAGGGAGCTTTTGCCTGCGTTGGGCTTACCTACGATAGCGGTTTTGATTCCCTCGCTTACGGCTCTTGACGCCCGATAGCTGTTCTTTAATCTGTATAGCTCGGTAAGAATTACGGAGAGCGTGTCGCTCATTTTATTTCTTTCGTTATCCTCAATATCCTCGTCGGGATAGTCGATTGCGGCGTAGGAGCGTGTTATTAAGTCAAGCATATATTCTCTTATTTTAAGAAGCCTATCCGTAAGAGCGCCACGGGCTGCCGCTCCCGAAAGACGGAGCTGCGCATCGTTTGAAGCTTCTATTACCTGTCCTACCGCCTCCGCCTGGGAAAGAGTTATTTTACCGTTTACGTAG
>JAZQLK010000315.1:0-1807 GCA_045542635.1 Eubacteriales bacterium | reverse complement strand
TCCGACTTTATAGTACCGAGATTGCAAAGAGAAAAATCGAGCTTCTAAAAGAAATCTTGAAGTAATCTTTTCGCATTTTTCTAATAAAACAAACCAAACAAAAGCACTGCTCGCAGTGCTTTTGTTTTTCTTGATTTTCAGCTGTAAGTATGATAAAATGAAAATAGAAAAATTAAATTGATTAAAGGCGGTGTAAATATGAAATACAAAAATCCAATTATTCCGGGTTTTAATCCGGACCCGAGCATTTGCCGTGTAGGGGATGACTTTTATCTTGTTACATCTACATTCGAATTTTTCCCGGGAGTTCCTATTTATCATAGTAAAAACCTTATAAATTGGGAGCTTATCGGACATTGTCTGACAAGAGATAGTCAGCTTCCCTTACAGGGCGCAATCGTGTCAAAGGGCATCTACGCGCCGACTCTGAGATACCACGATGGCACATTTTTTATGGTTACTACCAATGTATCATGCGGTGGCAATTTCATAGTACATACAAAGGATATTTACGGAGAATGGAGTGAGCCTGTTTATATTGATCAGGCCGGCATTGACCCTTCCCTTTTTTGGGATGATAACGGAATTTGCTATTTTGTATCCAATCTTTCCGATGATCCCAAGGATCCACAGGCAATGTACGTTTGCGAGATAGACCCCTTTACAGGCGAAAAGTTTACACGCTCCCGCTGTATCTCTCCCGGATGCGGAGGCAGACATCCCGAGGCACCCCATATTTACAAGATAAACGGCTACTATTATCTGATGCTTGCAGAGGGCGGCACTGAGTACGGCCATATGGTAACTATGCAGCGCGCAAAGGACATTTACGGCCCATATGAGAAGTGCCCTCACAATCCCATACTCTCCCACCGTGATACCCCCGGTCCTATTCAGGCAACGGGTCATGCGGATATTGTTGAGGACCAGAACGGAAACTGGTGGCTCGTATGCCTTGCCATCCGTCCTATAAATGGTATGCACCTTCATCACATCGGACGGGAAAGCTTTTTAGCACCCGTTACGTGGAAGGACGGCTGGCCCGTGGTTGGAAACAATGGCAGAATCGCCTTTGAAATGGAAGGCCCCCTCCCCGGTCCTGCGCCAACGCCCGTAAGCCTTGATTTTGAGGATAACTTCGATAAAGACAAGCTACATTTAAGATGGAATTTCGTTCGCAACCCAAATCGCGAGTGCTACCGCTTGGAAAATGGACGCCTTAATCTGATTAGCGGACAGGATGACATTTCCACAAATTGCGGAAATCCTACTATGATCGTAGCCCGTCAGCAAGCATTTGATATGGAGGTTATGGCACAGCTAGAGGGAGAGATAGAGTACGGTCAGCGTTCAGGCATTACCGCATTTTATAACAGCGACTATCATTACGATATTTTGATTACCAAGGATCAGGACGGACATAAAATATGTCTGCGCAAGCGCGTGGCGGATATTGACGTTACCGTCGCTTCTCATCCCATTGACTACCGTAATTCCATCCGTCTGAAAATTGAGAGCAATGCGGAATGGTACAATTTCTTCTACGAAAAGGACGGTAGCTTCGTCGAGCTTGGCAAGGGTAAAACCTCGCTGCTTGCAACGGAGGTTACCCATCCTATGACCTTTACGGGAACATTTATAGGCGTATTTACGGAGCAGGGTGATATAGGTGTCACCCGCATCAGCGTAAAGGAAATAAAGTAAGCTGAATTCAAAAATAAGAAAGGCGGTGAAGAGGTGATTTATTTGCAAAGCTTTAAGTTCCCCAATAAGGATCAAGAGCAAAATTTCCTTATGTTTAATATAA
>JAZQLK010000314.1:0-5692 GCA_045542635.1 Eubacteriales bacterium | reverse complement strand
ATTCTTATGACAAAGGACGTAATCGATAATCCCCACCGTCTTGAGCTTGTAAGAAACACCTTCCATACCCTTATTGATATGAAATGTATTCCCATCGTAAACGAGAACGACTCCGTTTCCAGTGAGGAAATGCAGTTCGGCGGTAACGACACTCTTTCCGCCTACGTTGGAATCGCCTCCGATGCGGATCTCATTATCAACTTAAGCGATATCAACGGTCTTTACGATAAGGACCCCCGTAAAAATCCCGACGCCAAGCTTATAGACAGAGTCGAGGAGATCAATGACGAAATCCGCTCCTATGCTGGAGGCGCAGGCACTAACCGCGGAACAGGCGGTATGATCGCAAAGATCAAAGCGGCGTCCATCGCCACCAATATGGGTATTCCTATGCTTATTATAAACGGTGAGGACCCCTTTATTCTATACGAAATACTTGACGGCAAGCACGTAGGAACATATTTTGCCGCAAGAAAGGAAAACTGATATGGAGCTTTTGGAAACCTTAAAAAATATATGCGATAACGCAAGAGCGGCTTCCCTTACCCTCGGTAAAAGGAGCGGCAAGGAAAGAAACTACGCTCTTCTCAAAATTGCGGAGGCTATTCTCGATTCCAAGGATGAAATAATCGAAGCAAACAAGCTTGACCTTGAAAACGCAAAAGCAAGCGGTATGAAGGAGTCTATGCAGGACCGCTTAATGCTCAACGAGGCGAGAATAAATGATATTGCCAAGGCCATAATAAAGGTAGCCGACCTTGAGGACCCCATAGGAAAGGGTGAAATATTTACAAGACCCAACGGTCTTGAGATCCATAAAACCAAGGTGCCTCTGGGAGTTGTGGCTATGATTTACGAGGCAAGACCTAACGTAACCCCCGACGCCTCCTCTCTATGCTTAAAGAGCGGTAATGCGGTAATTCTTCGCGGCGGCAAGGAGGCGATCTGCTCCAACAAAGCCATTGTAAAGGTAATAAGAAAAGCTCTCGCGCTCTGCGGCTTTGACGAAAATTGCGTAAACCTTATTGAGGATACGTCAAGAGAAAGCGCTAATCTTTTAATGAAAATGCGCGGAGGAGTGGACGTTTTGATTCCTCGCGGCGGTAAGGGACTTATCCGCTCCGTTGTTGAAAGCTCCACAGTTCCCGTTATCGAAACGGGCGCAGGCAACTGCCATCTCTACGTTGACGAAAGCGCGGATATGGATATGGCGATAAACGTTGCCGTAAACGCAAAATGCTCCCGTCCCTCCGTATGTAACGCGGTGGAAACCATTCTTCTCCATTCAAGCGTTGCTTATGAATTTTTGAACAGATTCTATAACGCCACAAGGGATTTTGCTCTCGATATAAGGGGTTGCAGAATCTGTCAGCGTCTTGTAAGCGGTATATCCGAGGCAACGGAGGAGGACTACGCAACTGAGTACGACGATTACATCGTTTCCGTTAAGGTGGTTGACGACGTATACGAGGCGGTTGAGCATATAAGAAAATATTCAACGGGACACAGCGAAGCGATAATTACGGAAAACCAAAGAAACGCGGACTACTTTACAAGCTCCATTGACTCCTGCTCCCTTTACGTAAACGCATCAACCAGATTTACGGACGGCGGAGAGTTTGGCTTGGGCGCGGAGATAGGCATCTCCACACAGAAGCTCCACGTAAGAGGGCCTATGGGACTTTCCGCTCTTACGACTGACAAATACATTATAAAGGGTGACGGACACACAAGATGAAGGAAGTAATTTTATGTAAATACGGCGAGGTTGTGCTTAAGGGCGCAAACCGCTCCGATTTTGAAGCAAAGATGATAAGCGACCTTCGCAGAAGAGCGAAGCATATAGGAAACTACTCTATTTTCTATTCCCAAAGCACGGTATTTATAGAGCCCCTTGACGATTACGCCATTGACTGTATCGACGAAATGACGGAGCAGGCAAAGCACGTTTTCGGCTTCGTAGGCGTTACAAGAGCGGCGGCTTGCGAAAAGAATATGGATGAAATTATCCGCGTGGTAAAGGAATATATCCCCACAAGACTCGGCGGCTGCAAGACCTTCAAGGCGGAGGCTAAGCGCTCCGACAAGCGTTTTCCCCTTTCCTCCCCCCAGATCTCGGGCGAGGTGGGCGCCGCAGTCCTTGAGGCTATGGGCGGAAAAATCAAGGTAGATCTTTACAACCCCGATACCGTTGTAAGAGTTGAGGTGCGCGATAAGGAGGCATACATACACGCAGGACAGGAAAAGGGCGCGGGCGGTATTCCCTACGGCACCAGCGGTCGCGGACTTTTGCTCCTTTCAGGCGGAATTGACTCCCCCGTTGCGGGCTTTATGATGGCTAAGCGCGGCGTGCAGCTTGAGGCTATTCATTTCGAATCCTTCCCCTACACCTCGGAGCGTGCCAAGGAAAAGGTTCTTGAGCTTGCAAGGATCCTTACCGACTACACGTCAAAAATAAGAGTTCATATAATTTCTCTTACCCACATTCAGGAAATGATAAGAGATAACTGCGACGAGGACTATTTTACACTCCTTTTGCGTAGATATATGATGGCGCTTTCAGTACGCCTTGCCCACGATTACGATTGCGACGCCATTATCACAGGAGAGAGTCTGGGTCAGGTGGCAAGCCAGACTATGAAGGCGATAAACGTTACCAACTCTATGTCCGATATCCCCGTTTACCGTCCCCTTATCGGTATGGATAAGGATGAGATAGTTCAGATATCAAGAAGGATCGGCACCTACGAAACCTCCGTTCTCCCCTACGAGGATTGCTGCACCGTATTTACTCCCCGTCATCCCCGTACAAGGCCGGAGCTTGAAAAGGTTATAGCCGAGGAAAACAAGCTTGATTTCAAGGCTCTTTGCGACGAAGCCTACACTACGCGCCAGTCGGTAGTTCTCAAGGCCTTTGAATAAAAAACTCCCCTCTTGACAAAATTTTCGGTTTATGATAAAATAAAGACAGAAAACAGAGGTGATACTAATGAAAAGAGATAAGGAATTTATCACTCTTACCGACGAGACCGATACGGAAAGAGATTACGAGGTAATTGATAAGTGCGAGATCGACGGTGCCCTTTACCTTGCGGTTGCTCCTGCGGAATATTACATTCTCAAAAGAGTTCAGTCGGGTAAAAAGGAAGACACTCTCGTCAGCGTTGAGGGCGCAGAGCTTCAGAAGGCTTTTGCGGTTTTTGATAAGCGCTTGAACACCATTGACCACGACGAGGAGGAATAATACCCTACCCCGTGGTTAAAATTAAATAAAAATATCTCCTGCTTAGTGCGTGATAAGGCGATGTATTCGACCTACAAGATAAAATTGGAGTCCAATATCCTATGATGGGATGCAGGCCTCCCGTGTTCCCTCTCTTAATGAGGCTTTTGCCGGTCAGGGAAACGCGGACGTTGGAAGCAACAAAGTCATAATGAGGACACCTCCCTGGTAATACCGGGTTCAAATGATTGCTTTACACGGCTCGGCGGGTATTTTTTTTGGAGAAATTATGAAAAATTCAGGAAACGGCTTCAGCATAGTAAAGCTTATTATAAATACGGTCTGCTTTCTTATTGCGGGCTGCGTAATACTTGCCCTTATATCCCTTGGCGCCATTGACCAAATAAAGCAGGCGCTTCCCGTTTACATAGGCATTGTTGTAATCCTTGCCGGTATCCCCGCTCTTATGGCATTCGGCAACCGAATGATTATTAAAGAGGATGAAAAGATCTCCTTGCAGGCTCATTTCAATAAGCCCGTATCCTTTATAAAAAAGAACGTAATTTTAGGGTACGTTATAATGTTTTTCCCACTTTACCTCTTTATTTTAGCTACCTTGCTTATCCCCTTTGAGAGCGGCTGGGCCATATTCCTTATTCCCGCATCCGTCATCACCTTCGTTCTTGCCAAGCTTAAAGGAGAGATGCTTTCTTCCTTTAAAATAAGCAAGAGGAAATATACTCTCTGCCATTTTGGAGCATACGCAGCTTCCGTAATTATCGGCATCCTTCTCCGCATCACGGTTATTCTGCCGTATATAGAAGCCTTAAACGGATAGATCCCCGTGAGAGTGTCTGCAATTTGCTTTTTCCAAAATTTTATTTTCCACTTTCAAAAAACTATTGCAAACAGACTGATTTTATGATATACTATTCAAGCAAAATTGATAATACAATTTAATACGCAGGATTACTCAAGTGGTCGAAGAGGCGTGACTCGAAATCTCGTAGGACATGAAAGTGTTGCCAGAGTTCAAATCTCTGATCCTGCGCCAGAAAAAAGCACACATTTGTCTACCAAGACAATGTGTGCTTTTTTCAACTAAATCCGACCTCACTCGGAATAAATCCACTATCGTGGATGAAATCGCTACGCGATGAAATCTTGCTTCGCAAGGTTAAGGGAGGCGGATTTAATTTCATCTGAAGCCGCAGGCCGAAGATTTCATCCAAACTTGTTTGGATTTCATCGTGCAACGCACGATTTCATTTTAGATGCAAGGCTACGCCTTGATTTGTTTACCAAAATGTGCTATAATGAGAACAGGACTAAAAAAGAAGGAGTTCGGAGCATATGACCTATGAGCAGATAGTTTACCTCGTCGGCGGAGCTTTACTTTTATTGCTTTTTGGAATAGGTATCCCCTTTGTAATCAAGGATATCAAGAAAAACAGGGACAAATACGTTTTTGGACGCAAGAGCGTGCGTATGGAGGAGGATAAGCTCCTTGACGATATGGGAGAAAGATTTACAGCCTACACAGAGGTTGTGGATATGGTCTGCGGAGTAAGCTCCGAGGGCTATAACAATTTCAAAATGCCAAGGGCAGAAAAATATTTTATCATTTCATTTAAAGATGAGTCGGGAGAGGTTTTAAAGGTTTCCGTTCCCGAGGAGGTATATGAGGGCTTTGAAATCGGGCTTCGCGGTACGCTTACCCTTATTGACGGTCAGCTTGACAGCTTTGAGCCGGATATTTAAAATAAACTAAATAAGCCAACAAAAGAGGCTGTCTTATTAAGACAGCCTCTTTGAATTATTTCTGTTCCTCGGCGTACTTTTTGTAAAGCTCTCTTACCTTGAAGAAGGATGCCTTGGGGTTACGGTATTCGTCAAGAAGTCCCTTGTTATTAAAGTAACGCGCGCGATTAATATCCATTGTGGGAGAGGTTCTGATATTGCAGAACTGCCAGATATAGGTTCCTCTCATATAATCCGTCTTGTGGAAAAGCTCAAGACAGTATTCAATAAGATCTCTCTGATATTCCTCGCTCCAGCGAACCGTATCAAAATGACAGTGATAGCCTGCAAGAGCGGCTGCGCCGAACTCACTCATAATAACGGGCTTGTTTTCCCATCCCTTTTCAATTCTGCGCTGACCGAACTGCTCTATCATCTTATTCCAGTCGCCAAGGTTGCCGTTATATCCGCCGTAGGTGTACCAGCCGTGATAAATATTTATGGAAATAAAATCGTCAAAGTCCATATCGCAATCGTACATAGGATGGCAGGATGCGTGGGTAATAAGACGGTTACCGCCGTTTGCTCTCAGATATTTGCTCCATTTTTCGGAAACGGGGTAAGAATCCTTTGAATACGTGGGGATCTCGTTATGCATACCCCAGATAACGATGGAGGGATGGTTGTAGTAATAATTAACCATCTCCTTATGCATTGTAAAGCCTCTTT
>JAZQLK010000313.1:0-3116 GCA_045542635.1 Eubacteriales bacterium | reverse complement strand
CAAAAATAGTATTGGACAGTAAGAAAATAAAAGAGGATATTAACAAGACCGCAAATAAGGCTATTCCAAGGATACTTATTGTCGCTTTTTTATGCACTCTTCTTGCTTCGTGCATAAAGCTCGTTTATAAGCTTGGAATGGAAATTTTTCCCGATGGCTCTTTCATAAATATTGTAGTTTTAACCTTGATGGGAATTTATATTACTTTTCTTCTTTTCGAGATTATTTACGGACTGCATTTGGTTATAAGTATTAAAATTAAGGCAAGGCGAGGCTGCTTTACAGTAGTGGAGGATGAGCTGGCAGACCGCCCCCCCTGTATGCCTGCAAGGCTCAAGTTCACTGCAAGGGTCAAGTTCAGATTTGTGCGTTTACTTACCTTAAAGGATTATCATCTTATGACAAATGTCACCTTTCTTAAAACCTACGGAAAATACACGATAACTACGTCCGAGGACGATGGGCATCTCAGATATATTACAGGTAATGACAAGGTTTATGTTGTTCTTGTAAACGGAGTAAAGGAGCCTATGTTGGTTTACACTCATATGATATACGATTACGTAGAATAAAATATAATATAAAAAAAGAGGGGTTTACCTCTTTTTTGTTGCAAACGGAATATAAATGTGGTAGAATACATATATATCCTCGGAAGGAGGTGCCTTGTGCGAAAATATAAGAATTATATAATAAATCTTCTTTTACCCGCTTTCGTTTTCGGCTCTGTAACAGGTATTATTACTGCGCTTACCGTTTCTTTGTATAAGCTCTGCGCTAAGCTTGTTATTTCTCTGTCGGAAAAGGGGTATCACTTACTTTACGAAAGGCTTTATTTTATTCCTGTTTTATTTGTGGCGTTTTTCGGAATCGCTCTGCTTCTTTCAGTCATTTATAAGAAAATACCGAATCTTAAGGGTGGCGGTATTCCAACGTCAATCGGTATTTTAAGAGGAATTATTACCTTTAAATGGCTTCGCAATCTGATAGGAATTTTCGTAATGTCCCTTATGACCTTTATGATAGGAGTACCTCTCGGTAACGAGGGACCCTCGGTGCAGATGGGTACGGCTATCGGCAGAGGATGCGTATATACCTTTGCCAAGGACCGTAAGGCGTGGGACAGATATTCAATGACGGGTGGCGCCTGCGCGGGCTTTTCCGTAGCTACGGGAGCGCCCATATCAGGAATTTTATTCGCTATTGAGGAGGCGCATCAGCGTATTTCTCCTATGATAATTATAGTGTCCTCCGTGTCTGTAATGTTTGCAAATATTACCGCGGAAATAATTTCTCCATTACTTGGCGTAAGTATTTCCTTATTCCCCCAAATAAGCCTTGTCAAGCTTACTTTAAGTAATATATGGATTCCTCTTCTTGTAGGAATTATCGTAGGACTGTTTGCGGTGGCATTTCTTTATTACTACAAGGCTGTAAACGCGTTTTTTAACAAAAAAATAAAGAAGCTTCACCACGCATATAAGATATTCAGCGTTTTTTCCGTAACACTTATTTTAGGACTTTTGTCCCACAATTTCATATCAACGGGCCACGAGCTTATATTGGAGCTTTTAAACGGAAAAACCGCAATTTATATGCTTCTTCTCATACTGCTCATCCGTTCAACGCTGACCATCAGCGCAAGCACGAATAAAATAACCGGAGGTCTTTTTATTCCGATGCTGACCCTCGGAGCGGTTTTATCATCCCTTTTGGGAGAGATAATTGAGTTTTTATTCGGTCTTGAGCAACAGTATTATACGGTTATTCTTATTCTCGGTATCGTGGCCTGCATTTCATCAATGATGAAGATGCCGTTAACCGCCATTATATTTGCAATAGAGGCTCTTGGCTGCTATGAAAATATTCTGTACGTTATTATTGTTTCTGCCGTTTCCTTTGTTATAACGGAAATCTTCGGCGCAAAATCCATAAACGATACAGTCCTTGAAAACAGAGTAGAGGAATTTAACGAGGGTAAGACGTCTATGGTTTACGATACCTACGTAACCGTTAAAAAGGGTGCCTTTGCCGTAGGCAAGCAGGTAAGAGATATTTTCTGGCCCGCTAATCTTTTTGTTTTATCCGTCAAGCACGACGAGAGCAGAAAGGCGGAGGTTGACGAGCATGGAGGTAAGGCGATCCGCGAGGGTGATATCCTCCACGTCCGTTACTCAACGGTTGATGAGGAGGAAACGAGGGAGGAGCTTATTTCCATAGTCGGAATACAGGACTATAAAGAAAATAAAGCCGTCGAAATTTGACGAAAAATATAAAAAACACGGGGAGAGTGTCTATGAAAGCAAAAATATCAGTTAATAAAAATCAGGTAATAGGAGATATCGACAATAGAATATACGGCTCATTTATAGAGCATCTCGGAAGAGCGGTTTATAACGGAATTTACGAGCCGACAAATGCGTGCGCAGATGATAAGGGCTTCAGAACCGACGTTATAGAGCTTGTTAAAAAGCTTAACGTTCCTATTGTACGTTATCCGGGCGGAAACTTCGTTTCGGGATATAACTGGGAGGACGGTATCGGTGATAAATCCAAGCGTCCCCGTAAGATGGAGCTTGCTTGGCTTTCCGTCGAAACAAATGAAGTGGGTGTTGACGAGTTCCAGGAATGGGCTAAACGCGCAGGCACAGAGGTTATGATGGCTGTAAATCTCGGCACACGCGGAGCCGATGAAGCAAGAAACTGTCTTGAATACTGCAACTCCGTAACAGATACCTATTACGCCAATTTAAGACGTAAAAACGGCTTTGATGAGCCCTTCGGCTTTAAGCTCTGGTGCCTCGGCAACGAAATGGACGGTTGGTGGCAGATATGCAGTAAGACCGCCGACGAATACGGCAGAGCCGCAACGGAGGCCGCCAAGGTTATGAAATGGGTTGACCCCTCCATTGAGCTTGTAGCCTGCGGAAGCTCCGATATGGGTATGCCTACCTTCGGTGAGTGGGAGAGAACCGTTCTTGACCATACATATGATTATATTGATTACGTATCTCTTCATTGCTACTACGGAAACAAGGAAAACAACACTCCCGATTTTCTTGCAAATGCTGAAAATATGGATAAATTTATAAGAACGGTAGCGGAAATTTGCGACG
>JAZQLK010000312.1:0-4983 GCA_045542635.1 Eubacteriales bacterium | reverse complement strand
TTGAAATTATAGTTTTGCTATCACACGTGTCTGTTTTTGGTCTGTGCTTATTGCAACAACCCCATTTTTTATTCTTCGGTATTTTTCTTTGCCTTGCTCATTTCATTCCGTATAGCGGCGGCAAGCTCATTTCCGGGCTCGAAAATTACGGCGTCGTATCTTGAGCCGTTTTCAAAAATAATTATATATTTTTCACCTGTGAAAATATTCTTGTTGTATTTATAAAAGCCTATATTTTCGTAAGTCTTTCTTAAAGAGGTATTGTACCCCTTTTCAAGCTTTTCAAAGTAAACCGCATCCGTTAAAGGAAAGTAGCAAACGTACGAGCCGCGCTTACCCGTTACCTTGTTTACGTAGAAATCAAGAGTGCCGTTTCTTTCCATTATTATATAAGTGTAGGTATATACCTCGTATTTGATAAAAATGAAAACCGCGGCGGTAAGAAGCATAAAGGCAACTATCTGAATTGCGGTAGTAATAAGTCCGTTATGGGGAATAAGAAGACCTATTACGGCTAACATAAAAAGAAAGCAGTATATAGCTCTTATCTTCATATCGTTGCGTGGCGGTGTGTATTTCATATATCCTCCGTAAATTCCATTATAAAAACAGGAATCCGAACTATGTCGGATTCCTAAAGCTCGTTTATAGTCTTACGCGTCCTTCTTAACGATTTCCTTGCTAGCGTAGAAACCGCACTTGGAGCAAACACGGTGAGTAAGATTGTATTCGCCACAGTTAGAGCACTTAACCATTGTGGGAGCTGTCATCTTGCTGTTGTTTGATCTTCTAAGATTTGTACGAGAATGAGACTGTTTTCTCTTGGGAACTGCCATCGATTTATCCTCCTTAAACGAAACTAATATCTTATCTTAATTATTATACTACAAAATTTAATCATTTTCAAGTAGTTTTTGTAAAATTGCAAGCCTTGGGTCGATTTCTTTTTTCTTCGGGCAATCACAAGGACCGAAATTGAGGTTTTTACCGCATTTCGGACAAAGTCCTGCGCATTCCTCTTCACACAGGAGCTTTGACGGAAATTCAAGAAGCAATTCTTCAACGAGTTCACGGTCGATGTCCAATTTACCGTTTTTCATAATGACGTAAGCGTCATTGTCCTCGTCCTGAAGTGTACCTGAATTAGCGACGGTGCGATTGAAATTAAGGATAAATTTGCCGGAAATATCCTTAAGACATCTTGCGCAATGGGTACTGTAAGGGAGCTCTGCGGTAAGAGAGAGAGTCATATAACCCGCGGTGTTTACCACGTTACCCTTAACGTGTACGGGGGGCGCGAAAGAAACGTCGTCAGGCGGAATAAGGGGGCTTTCTTCACTATCAGCCTCAAGGTCGTATTCGAAGTTAACGGAATCAACCTTGCCGCTTACGAGGGAAGTTAAGTCAAGTACCATATTACACCTCCGTGGCTTTATCATTTCACAGATACATATTATATATAAAAATATCCTTTTTGTCAAGTATTTTTTTGAAAAAACTTGATTACGGAGAATTTATGTGTTACAATTATAGAAAATTATTAAAAGGAGTAAAAAAATTGGGCAAGTTCGCTAAAGTAATTAAATATATTTTCATAATAGCGCTCGTGGCTTTCCTTGCCGCATTGTTTTTAAGAATTTGTCAATCCGATTATAAGGCTCTTGAGGACATAAATATAACTGATAATTTCATCGCAGCCTACGAAAAGAACAGTAACGTAAGAACCCACGCGGTAAATGACGGCTTTTCCGAAAACGGAGCGGTATTCGGCTACTCTCTCGTTTATATTGAGGAGGGTGGATATCTTCAGCTTACCGTAAGATATAACGTAAGACATATTGACGAGGTTAAAAAGGAATATCCCGATTTCAAGGAGGAGTATATAAGATATACCCTTACCGATGCAAACGGCAAAATCTATATTCCCAATATAATAGGCGAGGAGCGTAAATTCAATTATCAGTATTACAAGCTTGAATTTACGGATATCGACAGCTTCGATATTGATCTTAAAATCAATATGATACTTGATAATATAGACGGCAATGTAAGTAAGAAAAACGTTCTTACAATTCATAGAGGTGACGATACCTCCATAGCCTACGATTTTTCAAGAAGCGAGGAAAAGCTTCTTAACGCAAAATAAGTAAATATCCGCAGTAATTTTTGCTGCGGATATTTTTGTCTGTAATATTTACAATTAAAAATATATATGATAAAATAATAAAGTGCACAAGCTATAACGAAGGAAAAGGAGGCAAGTAGCTGTGGTAAACAACAAATTCAATTTGAAAAGCGTATATAAGCCCACAGGCGATCAGCCTCAGGCAATAGCCAAGCTTACGGAGGGAATCAGAAACGGCGCTAAAATGCAGACGCTTCTCGGCGTTACAGGCTCGGGTAAGACCTTTACTATGGCTAATGTTATTGCAAACGTAAATAAGCCTACCTTGATTCTTGAGCCCAATAAAACTCTTGCGGCGCAGGTATGCTCCGAAATGAGGGAGTTTTTCCCCGACAACGCTGTTGAGTATTTTGTGTCCTATTACGACTATTATCAGCCCGAAGCGTATATTCCGGGTAAGGACGTCTATATCGAAAAGGACGCTATGGTAAACGACGAGATAGACAAGCTCCGTCACAGCGCCACAAGCTCCCTTTTTGAGCGCAACGACGTTATTATAGTAGCCAGTGTTTCCTGTATATATTCCCTCGGCGACCCCGAGGAGTATCAGAGCCTTCAGATCGGCTTAAGACAGGGAATGAATATTGGCAGAGATGATCTTGTGCGCCGTCTTGTAGCCCTTAATTACGAGCGCAATGATGTAAATTTCGTGCGTAATAAATTCAGAATACGCGGTGACGTGGTTGAAATTTTCCCCGCATCCTCCTCGGACAAGGCTATCCGCGTTGAGCTTTTCGATGACGAAATAGATAGGATAAGCGAGATAAATACGCTGACGGGTGAGGTACTCCGTATCCTTAAATACTGCGCAATATTCCCCGCCAACCATTATGTGGTATCCGACGACAAGAGGGAAAAGGCTCTTTCGGAAATATACGACGAAATGGTGGAGAGAGTGGCGTATTTTAAATCACAGAACAAGCTTCTCGAAGCCCAGAGAATAGAGGAAAGAACAAGATACGATATAGAAATGCTCCGTGAGATAGGCTTCTGCTCGGGGGTTGAAAACTATTCAAGAATCCTGTCGGGAAGGGAGCCGGGTTCCACTCCGTATACACTCCTTGACTATTTTCCCGAGGATTTCGTTATATTCATTGACGAAAGCCACGTAACCGTACCCCAGGTAAGAGGTATGAGCGGCGGTGACCTTGCGAGAAAAACAAATCTTATTGAATACGGCTTCCGTCTGCCCTCGGCATACGATAACCGCCCATTGAATTTCAACGAGTTTTTGTCAAAGCTTAATCAGGTGGTATTCGTGTCCGCAACTCCCGCCGAGTTTGAAAGGCTTCATTCCGAGGCGACGGCGGAGCAGCTTATCCGTCCCACGGGACTTGTTGACCCCGTATGTGAGGTACGTCCCATTGCTACCCAGGTTGACGACGTAATGGGAGAAATCAGACTGAGAGCCGAGGCGGGAGAAAGAACTCTCGTAACGACTCTTACAACGAAGATGGCAGAGGATCTTACCGACTTCCTTTCATCAAACGGTATAAAGGTAAAATATATCCACCATAACGTTGATACCATAGAAAGAATGGAGATTATACGCTCCCTCCGTCTTGGAGAATTCGACGTTCTTGTGGGAATCAACCTTCTCCGTGAGGGCCTTGATATTCCCGAGGTATCGTTAGTTGCTATTCTCGATGCGGACAAGGAGGGACTTTTCCGTTCTGAAACCTCCCTTATTCAGACTATAGGAAGAGCGGCGCGTAACGCAAACGGTAAGGTAATAATGTACGCCGACGTTATGACGAAATCTATGCAGAGCGCCATAGGCGAAACGGAAAGAAGAAGGAAAATACAGAGCGAATATAACGAGGCTCACGGAATTATTCCGAAGACGGTTATAAAGAACGTTCACGACGTTATAGACCTTGGCAAGCGCGCTGACGAAAAGGAAAAGAAGCGCAAGCTTACGAAGGAGGATAAGGAAAAGCTTATAGAGCAGTATACCTCCGAAATGCGCGAAGCATCACGTAAGCTTGAATTTGAGAAGGCAGCCTTCTTAAGAGATAAAATCAAGGAATTAAAAACTACCAAGCAGGTGAAAAAATGATAGATAAAATAGAAATAAGGGGAGCAAGGGTCCATAATCTTAAAAATATAGACCTGTCCATACCGAGAGATAAGCTCGTTGTTCTTACGGGACTTTCGGGCTCGGGTAAATCCTCTCTCGCCTTTGATACCATATACGCGGAGGGACACAGACGCTTCGTTGAGTCCTTGTCATCCTATGCCAGAATGTTCCTCGGTCAGCTTGATAAGCCCGACGTTGATTTTATAGAGGGACTTTCCCCCGCCATCTCCATTGACCAGAAGACTACGTCGAAAAATCCACGCTCAACTGTGGGTACGGTAACGGAAATATACGATTATTTAAGACTGCTGTACGCCCGTCTCGGTGTTGTACACTGTCCCGAATGCGGCAAGGAAATAAGACAGCAGAGCGTTGACCAGATCATAGATAAAATATTGGAGCTTCCCGAGGGTGAGCGCTTTATGGTGCTTTCTCCCGTTGTGAGAGGCAAAAAGGGCAGACACGAAAAGGTGATTGCCGACGCAAGAAAGAACGGCTACGCAAGACTCCGTGTAAACGGTACGGTTTACGACGTTAACGAGGATATTGAATTGGAGCTTACAAAGAAGCACAATATTGATATAGTTGTTGACCGACTCGTGATGAAGGAGGGTATCCGTTCAAGACTCTCCGATTCCGTGGAAAATGCTCTTAAGGCATCCGACGGACGCTTAAGCATTGTGACTGTACCTCGGGAGGGGGAGGGCGCAGAATATAC
>JAZQLK010000311.1:0-3271 GCA_045542635.1 Eubacteriales bacterium | reverse complement strand
TTGTTTCATCGGTCAAGGGACAATGGATGGATATAATATCGGACTCGGAAAGCAGAGTGTCAAGGTCAACGCATATGTAGTCGGAAACGGGAGTGCGCTTGTTTACGATCACACGGCATCCGAAGGCATCCGCGATCTTACCCACGGCTTTTCCTATGTTTCCGTAGCCGATAATACCCCAGGTCTTACCGCAAAGCTCGGTATACACGGGAACAAGTCGGTTCGCAACTCCGTCCCTTGTGTATGCGCCGGAGCTTACACACTCCGCATACTCGCTTAAATGGGTAAGGAGAGAGCATACCATAGATACCGTAACCTGGGCGACGGAGGGGCTTGAATATGCGGGTGTGTTGGTTACCGCAATACCGTGATTTTTACAGTATTCGATATCTATATTGTCATATCCCGTTGCGGTTTCACAGATCAGCTTAAGGCTTTTTGCGTTTTTTAAAACCGACTCGGTCATTTTGATTTTATTAACTATAACTATATCCGCATTTTCGATTCTTTTTGCGGCATTTTCCTGGGTTGAGGTCTCAAATTTTTCAACCGTACCGTATTTTTCCGCGCCGGAAAGGTCTAAATCGTAGCCGAGAGTGGCATAATCAAGAATAACTATTTTCATTTTACACCTCAATTTATTTAAGAAGCTTTTTTCTTTCCTTGTAGTCGGGCATATATTTTTCCACGGTAGCCCAGAATTTTTTTGAGTGATCGTGGTGTACTGTGTGGGCAAGCTCGTGTACGACCACGTAGTCAATGGCCCTTTCATCGTATTGCATAAGGCGACAGGAGAAATTTAGCGTGTTTTTGGAGGAGCAGCTTCCAAAACGGGTTTTTGCCGAATTTATCGACACTCTTGTGGGTGTAACACCCATTAAGGCGCTGAAGTACGCCACCTTTTTCGGAATGATTTCCTTTGCCAGAGCCTTTAATTCCTTAAGCTTCTCCTCGGTGGGCTCGGGATGGCGTTCGTTTGCCTTTATCCGTCTTTCAAGATGGGAAATCAACCACTCCTCGTGGGCTTTTACAAATTCCTCTATTCTTTTTTTACTTATTTTCAAGGGAGCGCGGACTAAAACCTCCGCATCTCTTGTAATTTCCAAGGACAGTGTTTTCCTTTTTGAATATTTTACGTTAATTTTCATTTCATCACCCGAAATAATTTTATCATAAGGCGCAATTTTTGTCAATATAACTCTAAATTATCCTATTGCAAAATCGACAAAGATATGTTATACTATATCTTACGATTATTAGTACAGGAAGGAGTGCCCGTATGGATAAAAAGGCGCCGAGAATCATCGCTCAGAACAGAAAAGCCTTTCACGACTATTTTATTATCGAAAAGTATGAAGCGGGTATCGCTCTTTTCGGTACCGAGGTTAAGTCCTTGCGTCTTGGACAGGTTAATTTAAAGGATTCCTACTGCAGGGTATACGACGGCGAGCTTTACGCTATCGGCGTTCATATAAGCCCTTATGAAAAGGGAAATACCTTTAACCGAGATGCCTTAAGAGAAAAGAAGCTTCTTATGCATAAAAAGGAAATTATGAGATTAAACGGCAGCGTTATGCGCGACGGCTATTCCTTGATTCCCTTATCCCTTTATTTTTCGGGCTCACGCGTTAAAGTGGAGCTTGGACTTTGTAAGGGTAAGAAGCTTTACGATAAGCGTGAAAGCGATGCAAAGAGGACGGCGGAAAGAACAATTGAAAGAGTAACTAAAGGTAAAGGAGAAGACTGATGAGAGAATATGTAGTTAACTTTTTAAATGATTTTGAATATCCCGAGGAGGCAAAGGTTGAGCTTATCCGGGCCTATGACACTCTTGTTGCGGATGAATTCTGCAAGAGTGAGCTTGACAGACTTGTAAAGCTTTACTGCGAGAACATCAACCTCGATTACGGTGTAATTTTCAGATCTACTCCCGAAATGGAGAAAAAATGCGGAGTTCACCACTATAAGAGCGAGCTTATTGTGTTTATTCTTTTCTCTAAGCATTTAAAGAAGCTCTATAATGAGAATAATATTGACGAGAGCATCTGGTTCAACAGTATGCTTGATTTGAAATATAAGCTTTTCGAGTGCAAGGCAGTCAAGAATATGTGGGGCTCCTTCGTTGCCTGGTGGTTCCCCGGATTTTTCAATCTTACAAGATTTGCTCTCGGCAGATTGCAGTTTGAAACGTGCAATTATGACCAGGAGGATTACACTAAGGATGGCAAGACGGTTAAGAAGGGTATGAAGGTTATCGGCGTACATATTCCCAGAACCTTGACTCCCCTTGATAAGCCCTCATACGATGCGGCATTCGATATGGCAAGAGAATTCTTTAAGGATAAAATGGAGGGCGCGCCTATGGCGTTTACCTGCTGCAGCTGGCTCCTTTATCCCGATAACCTTGATATTCTTCCCGAAAAGTCAAACGTAAGAAAGTTTATGCTTGAATTCGATATCATAAACAAGTTCGACGATAAGCCCGGTCAGTATGCGGATATGTGGCGTCTTTTCGATATGGATTACACAGGCAATTTTGACGATTATCCCGAGGACAGCTCCCTCAGACGCGCATTTAAGACGCACCTTAAAAACGGCGGTAAAACAGGCGAGGGCTACGGAATATTCTTTGCATAAAACAAAAATCCCCCACCCTGTGTGGGGAATACGGGTCCGTAATGGTTTCGACGGGGATTTTGAGATATGATAAGGGTGGGGGGCTGGCTAATCCCGTATAATGGCTAACTTAAATAATAAACGACAACAGAACTGTTGCTATGGCTGCCTAACTAATTGCCCCTTTGGGGCGATTAGCGGCAGTGCTGTGGCTCTTTAGCCACCCGTTCCTCCGGGGAGTACCGTGACCTCGGACTGAGCGTAACCTAACGGTGAACTTGAACCGAGATTTCGTTCTTGTATCGGTCAAGCATTAAAGGACTATCCGAAAAAAAGCCTGTTCCTCGGCGTTTCGTAGGAGAAAAACAAAAGAGTAACTACCCACGTAGAAGGTTGTATCAACGGATTTTCGGACAGGGGTTCGACTCCCCTCGGATCCACCAAATAAAAAAAGATGAGCACGCTCTCATCTTTTTTTATTTGGCATACAATAATGAAGGGAGTCGAACCGGGTTGGAGGTGAATACAGTCCGGGGGACTGTAGAGCCAACCCTGACCGAGCCCGCAGGCGAGAGGAGACTCCCCTCGGATCCACCAAAAAAGAAGTAACTTTTGTCTACCAAAAGTTACTTCTTTTTTTATCCATTGCGAAAGC
>JAZQLK010000310.1:0-3916 GCA_045542635.1 Eubacteriales bacterium | reverse complement strand
CCTTGGGAAGCTGGTCGATAAAGCAAAAAATACACTTATTCTCGCATCTGTGCTTTTTGTCCATAAGCGGCGTTTCAAACTCAAGACCGATATCCTCATAAAGCTCCTTTTCTATTACAAGCTCCTTTTCGGTATCACCCTTGATTTTAACCGTTATATTTCTGTCAGCAAGATAAAATCTGTAGTCAAGCACGTCGTTTATCTCGTGTCCGTTTATACTGACTAAAATATCACCCGCTCCGATACCCACGCTATCGGCGAGAGAGCAATCGTTTACCCTTTCGATTTTTACCATTTTACAGTCCTCTGTTCAACACATTATTATTCAATTTTATATTATAAACTAAAATTATAGAAAAATCAACCTTCGGGACACAAATATTTATTTATTTTTTCAAGGACGGATTTTTCAATGCGTGACACATAGGAACGGGAAATTCCCAGCTTGGATGCCACCTCTCTTTGGGTATATGCTCTCGTATTTCCAAGTCCATATCGCATTATGATTATACGCTTCTCTCTGTCATCAAGATTATCCCTAATAAACTGTAACGCTTTAGTAATTTTAATTTTTTTGTCAACGTCATCGGCAATGGTATCCTCGGTACAGATAATATCAATATAAGTCAACGGATTGCCGTCCTTATCAACGTCTATAGTATCGTTTAAGGAAACCTCGCAGCTAAGCTTCTTCTGACTTCTAAAAAGCATTAAAATCTCATTCTGGATGCATTTTGCCGCATAGGTCGCAAACCTTGCCCCGTTTTCATAATTAAAGGAATCGACCGCCTTTATAAGTCCTATCGTACCCACGGATATAAGATCATCGGTGTTGTTATTGGATATATAATATTTCCGCACAATGTGGGCAACAAGCCTCAGATTATGCTCAATAAGCTTATCTCTTGCCTTCGTATCTCCAAGACGGCATAATCGAAAGCATTCCCTTTCCTCATCCGGCGGTAATGCCTCCGGGAATTTGTGTGCAGATTCCACACCTAATATCATATACGCCAAATGCATAATCATTGAAAAAATATTCATATTTTATCACCTCTGATAAATTATATTTTGATATTGGAATTTTTTTGCTTGTCAGGTAAAAAATTTATATATAGCAAACGCATACAAAGTCTTAAAAGGTCAAAACTAAACTTGACGTTATGTCAAAATGGAGGAACAAAATATGATGATAGACAGAATTGCTCTTCTTCTTCTTATCGTCGGCGGTCTTAACTGGGGAAGCATCGGTCTTTTCCAATTCGACCTCGTAGCGTGGATCTTTGGCAGCCAAGCAGCAATAGGCTCAAGAATAGTTTATATTGTGATTGCCCTCTGCGCACTTTGGTGTGTTTCACTTCTTTTCAGAGAAAGAAGCACAGAAGAGGAAGAAGCGTCTAATCGCGTAAAATAAGAAAAACAGTTGTCCCTTTTCGGGGCAACTGTTTTTCATTCTTCAATATATGGCATATTTTTTATAAAATCGCTCGGCGGTACGCCTTTTTTGATAAAAGAATTAAACAAAAAATCAATTTTTGAAGATATTTCAAACTGTGAAACAGCCTTTGAATTCATTTTCTTGTAATCCGCAAGCTTTGTTAAAATGGGAATAGTACATTCATTTTTAAGACGCTTAAGTAATTCTCTACCCTTAATGCTTGAAGCAAGAAGTGTTGTATATGCAGGCTCGCTATCTAAGGACCTTATACCGAACAAGGCATAAAGAACTGCTCTTCTAAGTCTTGCATAAGTGTATGTTTTTGTTGTAAGCCTTTCAAAAAACTCCTTGGCGTCCCTACTGCTGCTTACAGTATCGTGTATAAAATAACCCATACCCGACGGCACGTCATAGCATTTTTCGATCTCCTCCGGCTTTATTCTCAAAACCGAACGGAAAATGAAGCTTCTTATTTCATTTATATCCGTGAAAAGCTTTTCGTCAATTACTTTTCCGTAAAGATCATCCAATACCTTTGGCGTGGATGTAAATGAATTATTATTCATAAAATATGCACGAATTGCGGAGGCGGACATATTTATTCCAACGCTCATATCATTATAATCAAAGCCCTCGCGCTTTATTGATACAGGCGTTATAAGGTTACCGTAGCTCCTAATGGCGCGAACATACTCAACCCCAAGTATAAGATTTGACATATGAGAAAGCTCCTTACCGCCAAGGGTTGTAATTTTTTCAAGAAGCTTAGGATAGGATATAGACCGATCTTGCTTTGCCATGCTTTTCACATCTTCCCCGTTTAATCTTTCGAGGGCATCAACTATTCCTGTTACGTAGCTAAGATCGCTCATTTCTATTCCAAAGCAAAGATGAGTAGCTCCAAGGCACATAGCGAGAAAAACCCCCGCTCTTGCAAAGACCTCGGCATTGGAGCCGCAATACGGATAGGGCAATTCAAAAACGCAGTCAGATCCGCAAAGGACTGCAGCCCTTGCTCTCGTATATTTATCCATCAACGCGAAATCGCCTCTTTGCGTAACGTTTCCCGACATAATGCTTACTATTATGGAGTCCGGGTACATTTCCTTTATTCTGTCAAGCTGATATTTATGCCCGTCGTGAAAAGGATTATATTCACTTATAACGGCTATTACCTCTTTCATGCCCTCACCTCCTAAAAAAAGACAAAGATTTTTCCCTTTAACGCTTGAAATTACGCTTCTTTTAATATATAATATACTTGATTTGATAATTTGTCAAGCAACATTTTAATTTGGAGGATCAAAAATGAAAGTTCTTGTTGTTAACGCAGGTAGCTCATCACTTAAGTATCAGTTGATGGACACCAACACAGAGGCGGTTCTTGCAAAGGGTATTTGCGAAAGAATCGGTATTGAAGGAAGCCTTATCGAGCATAAGAAGGCTGACGGCACAAAGGTTAAGAAGGTTACTCCTATGCCCGACCATTCCGTGGCTACTGAAATCGTAGTTAGTATGCTTACAGACGCAGAATACGGATGCATTAAGTCCATGGACGAAATCGAGGCGGTAGGTCATAGAATTGTGCACGGCGGTCCCTACTTCTTCGAAAGCACAATAGTTACTCCCGAGGTAGTTGATATTATCGACGAATGCTCCGAATTTGCTCCTCTCCACAACCCTGCTCACATTATGGGTATCAAGGGCTGTACAAAGGTTATGCCCAACACTCCCCAGGTAGTTGTGTTCGACACAGCATTCCACCAGACAATGCCTGCTAAGGCATACACATATCCCCTTCCCATCAAGATGGTTGAAGAGGACCACATCAGAAGATACGGTATGCACGGTACATCCCACCGTTTTGTAGCTACAGAGGCTATCAAGCTTCTTGACGGCAAGAAGGATTCTAAAATCATCACCTGCCATATCGGTAACGGTTCTTCCATTTCCGCAGTTCGCGACGGTAAGGTTCTTGATACAAGTATGGGCTTCACACCTCTTGACGGTGTAGAAATGGGTACACGCTGCGGTGCAATTGACCCCGCTATTGTTCCCTACATTATGCAGAAATACGATATCCCCGTTGAAAAGATTTCCGACTTCCTTAACAAGAAGTGCGGCTTCCTCGGTGTTTCAGGCTACTCATCCGACAGCCGTGATATTGAGGCTGCTATCCGCGGCCAATTCGACGAATCTCTTCCCAACTGCCCCAAAACAGAGGAAGAAAAGGCTGCCGTACAGAAGCACGCTCTTCTCGCTGCTGAAATCCTTGCATACCAGGTTAAGAAGTACATTGGCTCCTACTCTGCCGCTATGAACGGTCTTGACGCTATTATCTTCACCGCAGGTATGGGTGAAAACAACCCCGAGCTTCGTGAAAGAGCTTGCGCAGATATGGAATTCTTCGGTATTAAGATTGATAAGGAACTCAATGCAAAGACATTAAGACAGTCCGATATCGTTTTGATCTCCACT
>JAZQLK010000309.1:0-2522 GCA_045542635.1 Eubacteriales bacterium | reverse complement strand
AGCAATTGTTGTCCTGTTGGCTGAAAGGTTGGCAAGGGCGTCCTGTATCTGCTTTTCCGTTTCTGTATCAAGAGATGCTGTCGCTTCATCAAGAATAAGTATTCTCGGGTTGTGAAGAAGGGCTCTTGCAATAGCGACTCTCTGTCGTTCTCCTCCCGAAAGGCTGTATCCCTTTTCGCCCACCTTGGTATTGTAGCCGTCGGGAAGCTTGATTATAAATTCGTGACATCCGGCAAGCTTGGATACCGCGATAATTTCTTCCCTTGTAGCGGTTGGTTTAGCGTATGCGATATTCTGGTATATACTACCCGAAAACAGGAAGGTTTCCTGAAGCACAACGCCTATTTGCGAGCGAAGGGATTCCTGTGAGTAATCGCGTATATCTATACCGTCAACGAGGATGCTTCCATCCTCTACGTCATACATACGCATAATAAGGTTGATAAGAGTTGATTTTCCCGTACCGGATTTTCCTACCAAGCCGATAAACTCACCCGATTTAATGCTTAAGCTTATATTGTGCAAAACTTCAGTTCCGCTTTCGTAGCCGAAGGATATATTGTTTATTTCAATATCACCTTTTATGGGCTTATCAACGGACATTTCTCTGTCGGATATTTCAATTTCCTCGTCGAGAATTTCAAATATCTTACTTGAGGACGTTAAGAAACGCATTGCGTGACGGGGAATTCCCGCTATCATACGGAGAGGACCGTAAATAAGTCCCGCATAGGATGAAAACAAGGTCATTTCACCAAGGGTCATATTACCGCCGAGAATTTCGTTTCCAACGTAGTAAAGGATAATAAATTCACCGAAGCTCATAAAGAACTGAAGTATGGGCATAAGAATGCTCCAGATACAGTCTGCCTTCTCCGTTATATTCCTTTCCTCTCTTGCTGCTTTGTCGTATCTTTCCGTTTCTCTGTGCTCCATACCGAATGCCTTAACAACGCGTATACCCGAAAAGATATCGTGAAGCACTGCGTTTGACTGCGCTGAGCATTGCCATCTTCTTCTGTACATTCTCATTACAAATTTCCAGAAAAGGTTAAAGGATAGAATTACAAAGGGGGTTGGAAGCATTATAAGTATAAAAAGCTTGTAATCGTAAACAAGCATTACCGTGCCAACCGCAATAAACAGAATAAGCTGCTCAAGCACATTGGGAAGGTAATTAACAAGGAAGTTCTGAACCTGTGACGTATCACTTGATACTCGGCTCATTAAATCTCCCGAGGTTCTTTTTGATATTTTCGATATAGATAGCTTCTGTATCTTATCAAAAAGCATTTTACGAAGGTCAACTATCATTCCGTTGCTTGCGTTTATCAAAAGATGGCTTCTTACCATAGACACCACTCTTATTACAAGCTGTGTTCCAAGCATTGACAAAACAACAAGAACGAAGGGAATTAGCGACACTCCCTCGGGGTTTTCGCTCTTGATATAGTCATCAACAAGTATTTTGTTTATATATGGAAGCGCAAGGTTCAAGAGGCTGACAAGGAAGAACAAAACCACGGAGCCTACAATAAATCCTTTATAAGGACTTGCAACCCTCCACAGTCTTTTAACAACCTTTTTCTTGCTAGCGCAATGCATACAGGATTTTGAGCCGGGCTGGAACGGTCTTCCGCATTTTTCACATCTGTCTGCTCCGTCATCCTCTGACAGAAGGTTAACTTCCTTACCCTCCTCAAGATAATGATTAAGCTTTTTTATAGCGTGTATTATGCGTTTTGAGCCGCTCATATCACTTCTGCCTATAAGCTCAGCTTCTCCGTTTGATTTTTTTACGTAGGATATATAGATACAGCCCACGCCGTTATCGGTTTTAATTTCCGATGCAGAGCCTGCTTCAATATCAAGCGTAAGCTCGCCGTCGGATATTACCCTTATACGCTCCTTATCCGCATAGAAGAAGCCGTCCCGCCTTTTTTCCGGATCGTTCTTATCAAGATTGAACCGAAAGGCGCAAAGTGCCTTCTCTGCCGAAGCGTCGGGTAACACCTTTTTTATTTCTTCATACAGTCCCGCATGACGGTATGTTTTTTTATCTCTTTTGAACATTTAAAAATGCCCTTTCTGTAAATCCTGATTATAAATACAATTCGATTTTACGGTAGCTTCTTCTGTCAAGAGCCGCTATGCTCTTTATTACGAAGCGGTTACCGTCAACATCAAGGAGAATTGCTCCATCCTCGCCTACTCGTATTATGTTTCTGAAGGTATCCTGCATTGTAAAATTAAGACTTCTTTCATCGGAAAGGGTAACCTTCCAATATGAAAAGCCGTATCTTTCCTTAAGACTGTCTATCGATTTTATCGTGGGAGAATAATACTTTCTTTCAAGCTCCGTTTTTATAAGAGCGCAAATTTCCTCGGGAAAGTCCTTTATATCGTAAATAACTCCCTTTTCCTTTCCGTCATCGGAAATAACCGATATATACTTCCACAAAAGCTCAAAGGGAAAGGCGCGATGCAAAAACACGCGATCAACGGTTTTCTCCTCGTCGCCG
>JAZQLK010000308.1:0-3858 GCA_045542635.1 Eubacteriales bacterium | reverse complement strand
AGGAGCTTCTTGACGAGCTTTTCTGCAAGGATAAGGCTAATTTCAATTATTGCAGAACCCCTATGGGCGCAAGCGATTTTGCAACTGATTTTTATTCGTATAATGAAACAGACGGAGATTATGAAATGAATAATTTCTCCGTGGAAAGGGATGAAAAGTATCTTCTTCCCTTAATAAGAGAGGCTCTTTCCCGTCAGGAGGATATGCAGATGTTCGCATCCCCTTGGTGTCCTCCCCTCTGGCTTAAGACCAAAAAGGTGTACAGTAACGGTATATTCAACGCAACGGATGAGAATTTTAAGGCGTACGCCTTATATTTCAGAAAATACGTTGATTCTTATCACGAAAAGGGTGTGCCGATAATTCACGTTCATCCCCAGAATGAGCCCTGTAGCAACCAGGTTTTCCCATCCTGCGTATGGAGCGGAGATATGCTTACTCACTTTATAGGCAATTATCTTGGAGAAGCTCTTGAAGGCAGCGGCGTTGATATTTTCTTTGGAACCATAAACGGTCCCGAGGGTGATCACAGATGGACGAAAACAAGATATTACCAGTATCTTGCTCACGCTATGCAGGATGAAAAAGCAAGAAAATACATAAAGGGCGTGGGTTATCAGTGGGCAGGTAAAATGGCTCTCGGAGCAACGAAGGACGATTATCCCAATCTTGAAATTATCCAGACCGAATCCGAATGCGGAGGCGGAGACAATTCCTGGGATCAGATGATGTACATATTTGAAATGGTTCGTATGTACTTAAGAGAAGGCGCGTCCGCATATGTATATTGGAATATTGCTCTTGAGGGAGATAGCGCAAGCACCTGGGGCTGGCGTCAGAATTCACTTATTCACGTAGATGGAGGCAAGGCTACCTTTACTCCCGAATTTTATCTTATGAAGCATATTTCCCATTTTGTAAAGAGAGGCGCTAAGTTTACAGAAACTAAGGGTGAATTTTCATCCAATATAGTTGCGTTTACAAATCCCGACGGAGAAAAAATCGCGGTTGTATGCAATCCTCATCCGGAGGAAAGGATTATATCTTTCGAGGGTGAATCCTACGTGCTTCCCGCAAGATCAATAAACACAATAACAATTTAAAGCATAAAAACCGCCGATAAACGGCGGTTTTTCGGAAATGGAGTATTTATGCCCCTTAAAATTATAAGACAGGATATAACGAAAATAGAATGCGACGCTATTGTAAATCCTACTAATACATATTTGTATGCGGGCGGCGGTCTTGACTTAAAAATCAGAATGGCGGCGAATAGCGGACTTGAAAAATTCTGCGATTCTCATAAAATCAAAAGCGTAGGCGATGCTATAATCAGTCCCCCCTTCGGCTTACCCTGTAGGTATATAATTCACGTGGCGGGGCCCGTTTACGACGGCAGAAGCGTGTGCGATGAGCTTTTGAAAAAATCCTATTTAAGCTGCCTTTCCATAGCGCAGAATAACGGATGCGAAAATATAGCAATACCGTTGATTTCATCCGGTACAAACGGATTTCCTAAGGATAAGGTGCTTAAAATCGCCACTGATTCTATAGTTGAATTTTTATCGAAAACGGATATGCTTGTTTATCTTGTGGTTTACGATAAGGATTCTTACGATATAAGCTCCAAGCTTTTCTACGATATAACCTCTTATATTGACGAAAATTATATAGAAGATAAGCCTCTATTCAAAAGACCAAGAATCAGAGAAGAGCGTGAATTCGAATTTCTTGAATGTAACGCTTCTGCCGTTGATGAAGCCGCTCTTGATTTTATGCTTGAAAATATGGATAAGAGCTTTGCGGAAACCTTGTTTGAGCTTATTGACAAGAGGGGAATTTCCGACGTTGAGGCATATAAACGGTCGAACGTTGATAAGAAGGTGTTTTCAAAGATAAAGTGTAATAAGCATTATAAGCCAAGTAAAATTACTGCGGTATCCTTTGCTATCGGTCTGAAGCTAAATTCAGAGGAAACGGAAAGGCTTTTAAAAACCGCGGGGCTTGCCCTTTCAAAAAGCAACCGATTTGACGTTATAATAGGATATTTTATCGAAACCGGTAACTATGATACCATTTTTGACGTAAACGAGGTATTATATAAGCTTGATGAATTTACCTTAGGCGTTTAAATAAGTCGCTTTCCAAGCGACCTACTATCTTAAATTGTATGGTAATATATGACTGTAAGGCGAAATGCCGAGCAGTCATATTTTTATTTTGGAGGTGCGAAAAATGAAAAACAACGTAACGGAAATCGTATTTATTCTTGACAAAAGCGGATCTATGGGAAGATTTGCCGAGGATACCGTAGGAGGCTTCAATTCAACCCTTGAGAGTCAAAAGGGTAAGGAGGGCAGCGCTCTTGTTTCAACTGTTCTTTTTGATGACAAAAGCGTGGTTATCCACGACAGAGTGGATATAGAGGATATAAATCCTATGACAAGAAATGACTACAGACCCGGAGGATACACCGCCTTACTCGACGCAATAGGCGATGCCATTCATCATATTGGTACTATTCATAAGTATGCAAGAGGCGAGGACGTGCCGGAGCATACAGTATTTATTATTACCACCGACGGAATGGAAAACGCAAGCCACAGATATTCAGCGGACAAGGTAAGAGAAATGATTAAAAGACAGACGGAGAAATACGGTTGGGAGTTCATATTTCTTGCCGCCAATATCGATGCTGTTGGAGTTGCCGAGAACATAGGTATAAGAAAGGAAAGAGCGGTAAATTATTATCAGGACTCCGAGGGAACTCATTATTGTTATGAGGCAATGGATATAGCAGTTAACTGTGTAAGAAAAAATGAGGATCTTGATTCCTCCGTTTGGAGACAAAGGATTGATACCGATTACAAAAAAAGGAGAAAAAAATGATAGGAGCAATTTACGGAGACGTTTGCGGCTCTGTATTCGAGTTTAGCAATATTAAAACAAAGAGCTTTGAGCTTTTTTCAGAAAAAAGTTTTTTCACAGACGATACAATAATGACCGTTGCGGTGGCTGACTCTTTACTTGAATTCGATAAGTCTTCAAGCACAGACGTTAAGGAGTTCAAGAGTATTTTAATTGATAAAATGCATATCTACGGTAAAAAATATCCTAACGGAGGATACGGTGGAAGATTTTTGAAATGGTTGCTTACAGAAAGTCGCGTCCCCTATTTCAGCTTCGGAAACGGTTCCGCTATGAGGGTGTCACCCATTGCGTGGTATGCAAAAAGCCTTGACGATGCTTTAATTCTTGCAAGAGCATCGGCAGAGGTTACCCACAACCATCCCGAGGGAATCAAGGGCGCAGAGGCAACAGCGGGAGCCATCTTCTTGGCGAGGAAGGGAGGATCAATGGTTGAAATAAAGAAATTTGTAAGCCATTACTATAAAATCGATTTTACTCTGGATTCAATCCGTGATACCTATAGGTTTAACGAAACCTGTCAGGAAACAGTCCCCCAGGCGCTTCAGGCTTTTTTTGAATCAACCTCATTTGAGGATTCCGTAAGAAACGCAATTTCCATAGGCGGAGACAGCGACACCCTGGCGGCGATTTGCGGCTCTGTTGCCGAAGCGTATTACGGGATTACCGAAGAGGAGAAGTCGCGCACCGTAAAATATCTTGACGGGTATCTTCTTGGAAGGGTTACGGAATTCTGTGAAAAATACTGTGTATAGAAAAAACTCTCCCGAACTTCGGGAGAGTTTTTTATAAGTATTAAAGATTGTAATATCTGTCGAATTCAGCGGGGTGAGGAATCTTTGCGAGCTCGCTGCATTCTGCGCGCTTGCTCTTTATAAAGTTCTTAAGAAGCTCCTCGGGAAATACTCCGCCTGCGGTGAGGTAGTCGTG
>JAZQLK010000307.1:0-3313 GCA_045542635.1 Eubacteriales bacterium | reverse complement strand
AGAATATTTTATAAAAATATCCTGTCTCATATACGTTTTTTCAACGCTCATATCCCAATTTTACTATGGCGACAAATCCCTTTCATATATTACCGAAAACAAAAATATCCACACGTCCTTCGCCGTTTTATCTGCTCTTGTCTGTGTTCTTTCCCCGCTTTCGCCCTCCTCCCTTATGTGGACAGTGTCGGATATAAACATAGCTCTTTTAACTGTTTTCAATCTTATCACCTTGAATTTTCTTGTAAAGAAGCTGACGTAATATTTGTTTATAACCAAGTAATTCTACATATCAACTGCTCTTTATGAAAATTTTGTGATAAGTTGCTTAAATATTTCAAAAAAATATTGACTATCGATACAAAAAACAATATAATAAAAATATATTTTATGTTTTAGAAAGAAGTGAGCATTTTGTTAAAGCTACAGAATATTACCAAGAATTACGTAATGGGTGACACCGTAGTAAGCGCGCTTAAGGACGTAAGCGTTGAATTCAGAGAAAACGAATTCGTTTCCATTCTCGGTCCCTCGGGTTGCGGAAAAACTACCCTTTTGAACATCATAGGCGGTCTTGACAAATATACCAGCGGCGACCTTATTATAAACGGAAAATCAACGAAGGAGTTCCAGGATAAGGATTGGGACACATATAGAAATCACTCCATAGGCTTCGTTTTCCAAAGCTACAACCTTATCCCCCACCAGACTGTTCTTTCAAACGTAGAGCTTGCCCTTACTCTCTCCGGTGTTTCCAAGGAGGAAAGAAGAAAGAGAGCTACAGAGGTTCTTGAAAGAGTCGGTCTTGGCGACCAGCTTCACAAAAAGCCGAACCAAATGTCCGGCGGTCAGATGCAGCGTGTGGCTATTGCCCGCGCCCTCGTAAACGACCCCGATATTCTCCTGGCGGATGAGCCCACAGGCGCTCTTGACTCCGAAACCTCCGTACAAATTATGGAGATTCTTAAGGAGATTTCCAAGGAAAAGCTTATTATTATGGTTACCCACAACCCCGACCTAGCGGATGAATATTCCAACAGAATTATTCGCTTGCTTGACGGCAGAATTGTGGATGACTCCAACCCTTACGATTCGCAGACGGCAATAGAATCTCCCGTTGAAAAGCCTGTAAAGAAGGCAAAAAAGAAGAAATCTATGTCCTTCTTTACTGCTCTTCTCCTATCCCTTAATAACTTAATGACGAAGAAGGGACGCACATTCCTTACCTCCTTTGCGGGAAGCATAGGAATTATCGGTATTGCCCTTATTCTCTCCGTATCAAGCGGCGTAAACGCGTATATCAACTCCGTTGAGGAAAATACAATGTCCTCCTATCCCATTGAGATATACGAAAGCACTATGGACACAATGAGCCTTTTAAGCTCGTTTATGGAGCAGAAGACCGTTGAAAACCCTCAGCCTGATACGATTTACTCAAACGACGTTATGATTAACGTAATGGATGCCTTTTCCAAGGGTATCACGTCAAACAATCTCACAGCCTTCAAAGCTCATATTGAAGGAAATTCCGTCTTCAAGAACAATTCCATTGATATTAAATACCGATACAAGGCAGGACTTAATACCTACACGGTTATTGAGGGCGTTGACACGGAGGGCAACGTAAAATACACCTACAAGAAGAATCTTGGCGGTATTAACGAGCTTATGGCGGAGCTTGGTCTCGGCAACACGGGCTCTGCAGGCTCCCTTATCTCCTCCGCCTGGAGCGAGCTTGTTGGCGATATGGACCATATAAAGACTCAGTACACTCTTGTTGAAAACGGCGGACGCTTCCCCGAAAATGACAACGAGGTGGTGCTTATCGTTGGCAAGGACCTTCTTATCTCCGACTTTACCCTTTATACTCTGGGTATAAGAGATACACAGGAGCTTAAGAACTACTTAAGATCCATTTATGACACAGATCCTTCAAACGATATTACAATTCAGCCCACAAGCTATACCTTCGATGAAATTCTCAACTACGAATTCAAGGTTATTCCGGACTCTATGAAATTCAAGGTAGAGGACGGCAAAATAGTTCGCCGCTCCGAATACGAAATCAATCAGATTCTTGGAAGCGATTCCTGTGAAACCGTTAAGGTTGTAGGTATCGTTACTCCCTCCGAGGACTCCTTAAGCTCCAGCGCTGTCGGTTCTATCGGCTACTTAAAGGGACTTATGGATAAGATGATAGTAACCTCCAACACGGCGGAAACCATTGACGCTCAGAAGGCAAGCCCCAATGTAAATCTTGTAACAGGCTTCCCCTTCGCAGGCTTTGAATACGACGTAACCTCTATTAAGAACATTCTGTTTACAGCCTCCCCCGAGCTTGAAAGCTACATCAAGTCCGACGATCAGGTTGTCGAGCTTATTAAAACCACTCTTGGCGAGGGAATGGATTCTCTCTTTACTGACGTTCCCTACGGCGGATATAAAGGCACAGATGCTGCTCATATGGCAAGAATTACCGCAGTTCTTACAGAGCTTACCAAGATTGATGACGTAAGCGTTAAGTCCTTGGCAGGTCTCCTTATGATGCAGGGCATGACAAATCCGACCAACCTTGCGAATATTATAAACACTATGGTTGGTTCAAGCGATTATGACGACGTTCTTTCCGATATCGGATACGTAAACAAGGATAAGCCCTCCTCAATCCTTATTTACCCCAAGGATTTTGAGGCAAAGGATGTTATAAGCGCCGAGATAGATAAATATAACTCCTCGCTTACTAACGATGAGGATAAAATCACATATACCGACACGGTAGGACTCCTTATGAGCTCCGTTACAACTATTGTAAACGCTATATCCTACGTGCTTATCGCCTTCGTTGCCATTTCCCTTGTGGTATCCTCAATTATGATAGGTATTATTACCTATATTTCAGTTCTTGAAAGAACGAAGGAAATCGGTATTCTCCGAGCAATCGGCGCATCGAAGAAGGACATTTCAAGAGTATTCAACGCAGAAACCCTTATCGTAGGCTTTGCGGCAGGTATAATAGGCATTTTGGTAACTCTCTTCTTTAACGTTATTATAAACATTATTCTTTACGCATTAACAGGCTTGGCGGCTCTTAAGGCAGCTCTTCCCGTAGCAGGCGCAATTATCCTTGTGCTTATCAGTATGGGACTTACCCTTATTGCAGGTCTTATTCCCTCAAGCATCGCGGCTAAGAAGGACCCCGTAATAGCGCTCCGTACAGAGTAATAATCACATTTTATAAAATATAAAAAGCGGCTTGGATTTTCCAAGTCGCATTTCTTTTTTTTTAATCCATATTAGCTTAGAAGGCCGGGGC
>JAZQLK010000306.1:0-9418 GCA_045542635.1 Eubacteriales bacterium | reverse complement strand
CTTTCTTTATAATTGCAATGGCGCTTTCGGGACCAACTGTGATATTGATTTTTGAATTTGCAACAGGTGATACCTTACCTTGTCCATAGTATCTGATTTCATCATAGCTATCAAATGGGGCATCATACGATAAGGTGTATTCCTTTTTGTCGCAATTAGTGATAAGCATAGCGATGCTTCCGTCATTTTCCCAACAGGATGAAAGGATAAGCGGCGCTTCATTGACGTCGGAAAAGCTGATTGCGCTGTCTGTAACAAAGGTCGGGATAAAATCCTTTGTCTTCGGCGGGCGAAGCATTTTTCCGTAATTGAAATAGTCCTTAAATTCATATCTCATTTGGCACATACGAGATAAATACACCATTTTTTCCTCATCGTCAATAATATCGGCATTTATCCAACCGATCTGCTGACCGAACATAACGCTTTGACCCACGTGGAAGCGGAAATATTCCTTGTCTGCTTTTTTATATCCGTTAGTGCTTCTGCCAAACATAACTACGTGACCTGCATAAATCTTTGAGAAGAACGGCACGTAATTGGTTGCAACCCACGCCCAAGTTAAAAATCCGTCAAATTGGTCGGCGTAAGGCTCAGCATTACACTCACTTGTGAATATGCAATTATCATTGCATTCTTCCTTGAGGCGTGACATTATATTCTTGTAGGAACGTACCCACCAGGAGCCGCCGCCACCCTCGTGATTGTGATGGGGAGCGCAGCATAAATTCGCATCGGATGCGCTGACCTGATCAAGATAAACGCCATCAACGTGACATTCCTTTGACATTTTTCTGATAATTTCTGCAAGTGCCTCACGCCAAATATGACTTGACGGACACATTACGGCAAGCTGACAAAGTGAGCCGTCAGGCTCGTGTGAGGCATAGGTTTCGATACACAAATTACCGTTTACGTCACGCACTGCGCCCTCTGAAAATTCACGCTCGAATTTCTCCGTTGAAAGGTCGCTCGTTCTTGTATCTACAAGACGGGCATTGATATATGGCATTACGTATACGTTGTTTTCGTGAAATTCATCAATGCTTTCCTTAAATCCGTCCTTTACGGGAAAATAGTAGGGATAGTCATTGTTAAAGGGGATTTTATGCCAGTTGTAAATATGATAACCAACAGGGAGACCGAGCCTTTTTGCAAATTCAATAGGCTTGTTTTTCCAATCGTCGGGCTTTGAAGGAACAAGGCTTCTTAAAGAAATCGGAACAGGCTCAGCTAAGGGATTGTCATCGTTAGGCATCCAGTCCATAATCCAAACAGGAAGATCCTTAAACCAATCGGGAGTATCGTATCTGCCGATGGGGGCATACCACTCCGCGTGATTTTTAACGTATTCCTCATATATGCAAGCCATATCGTACCAATCACCGTCCAAAGCTCGCATAACAACCTTTCCAACCGGTTCAAAGGAGTTATATGCTTTTCCCATTGAGGTAGCGGGATATTCAAATGAAAAGCTTCCTTCTCCCCGTCTGAACATATCGCATCTCATATCGCATCTTTCTGCGGTTGGGGAATGTACGGCTACATAAAGTCCGTTTGATTTTTCCATTGTAGGCTCATAAATTCCAAGCACGGGGGAAACGCAACCGAATCCGTTAGGATAATGGGAGTTCCAATGCACCTCTTTTTCATAAGCATTATCGAAAATCTGACCGCTTGCTTGTGCTATAAGCAGATGTGGCTTTTCATATCCGACAAAGGAAATTGACGGAACGGATGCTGATAACACCGTGTAATTCGGGGAATCGTTTATAACCTGTAAGCCAAAGGTAATCTCATCCTTTCGGTAAGCTCTTACAGTGATAATTACACGAATCGGCAGTGAACGAGGAAATTCAAAAACCACACGAAGCTCGTTTTTGCCGCTCCATACGTTAACGTTGTCCCAGCCTTTCTCGGATGAAAAGCTTTCTACCTCATCTGTTTTGAGATTTTTTATCTTAAGAGTGGTCATAGGATTTACGCAAGGCTCATCTATCGGCTGATAGTCTAAAAGAGAGGTTTTTGCAAGTGAAGCTCCGTCTTTTCTGACATAAATAGCGCTTGTAAGACGACCGCTTGTAATATCGTATCTGTTTCCGCTTATTTTTGTAATCGGCGCAAGCTCTAAGGAAGTAACGGTTGGCAACTCGGGTTTACCCTCACCGAAGGAAATAACCGAACACAAAGCATAAGCTTCACTTATCATATTCAAAAAGAAATCTATTTTTGTGCCTACGTTACTTTTCAGCGAGCAAAATTCAACCTCACCGTCCCCCGAAAGATATGGAACGACTGCATTAACGCTTTTGGGCGCAAAGGCAGTACAGCCTGCGTTTGATAGCATAACGTAACCGTAGTTATCACATAAGGCACCGTTTGAAAGTGTAACCTGGTGTGTTATATCGTTGACACCAACTGAAAAATCGGGACCAAATCCTTGAAAGTCGTTAAATTTACTTCTTTCAAATTTCAAATCCATCCAGGACATCATATGGATAGGCAGCTGTATTTCCGATGTAAAATATGTATTCACGCGAAGTGCGTTGTCACCGCAAATTTCAAAATTATAATGAACCTTAACAGAACCTATGGGAAAGTTATTTTCATTGGTTGGATAAGCGTGAACCGTTAAAGAATTTTCACTTTCCTCGGTCTCTATATCCGAGCCGAGCATATTATAATAGCCAACGGTTTTCAAGGTATCTTTAGAGAAAAATCTGTATTCGTGTTTCCCGTTTGTAACAGTATAAAATAAATTGCCGTTTTCAAAATCAAGGCTTAAATTAAAGCCGTTTTTAAATTTAAAGACCTTTAAAGATTGCATGTTAAATCTCTTTTCTGATTCGTTATTTTTGAACAGCCGTTCTTATATTCCAATCTGATTTTTCAAGTAATTTCTTTGCCTCCTCCTCATTTACACCGATGATTTCGGTAACAATTCTTATCATACGATTTTTAAGCTTTTCGTTTGTCGGGCGTAGGTTTATCATCATATTTTCATAGACGTTACCAAGCTTTATCATTGCAACCGTGGAGAGCATATTCAAAATTATTTTTTGTGCAGTGCCTGCCTTCATTCGTGTGGAGCCTGTAATGACCTCCGCCCCTGTGTCTGTTATAATTGAAATTTTAGCACTTTTAGTTATAAGAGTATTTTCGTTAGAGGTAATTCCTACTGTTTCACAGCCAAGCTCGTTTGCATAGTTAATAGCGCCTATTACGTACTGCGCATTTCCCGATGCGGAAATTCCGACAACCACATCGTTTTTGGTAAGCTGCTTGTCCTTTAAATCCTTGATACCGCTTTCATAATTATCCTCTTCCCTCTCGGCGGCTTGAAACATACATTTTTCGCCACCTGCAATAATACCGATCACCATATCTCTTGGCACTCCAAAGGTGGGCGGACATTCGGTAGCATCCAAAACGCCAAGTCTGCCCGAGGTTCCCGCACCTATATAGATAAGCCTACCGCCCTGCCATAGCTTTTCTGCAATTATATCACAGGCAATTTCAATTTCGCTAAGTGCTTTTCTTACGGAAAACACCGCATTTTCGTTTTCCCTTTGAATGCACTCAAGCATCCCAGCAGTTGTCATACGGTCTATATTAGTGGTATCGGGATTTCGCATCTCCGTTTTTAACATTTTTTGCTCACTCATTATTCCTTTTCCTCCAAAGAGCCTTAGCCAGCTCCAAAGCTCCGTTAACGGGTGGAACGTCCAAAACCTGAATACTGCAGCGTTTTATATCATCACCAAGCTCGTCCAAAAGATATGGAAGCAATAACGCTTGGTTAGTCAATCCACCGCCAAGAATTACGGGAATTTTCTTATCATAGTCTGAAAAATGAGAAAGGGACGCACGTATAAGTCCGGCAATTTCAGCTATGTGTTTTTTAAGTATAGAAACAGATACCTTATCTCCCTTTTCAGCCTCCTCGAAAACGTACTTAGCGTATGAAGACACCAGCTTGTTTCCACCACTGTATAAATACTTAAGAAGCTCTTCGTTTGAATAGCCAAAGGTTTGCTTTATCCTTTGTACCAAGGTTGTTTCCTTGCCTGTTCCGTCATATGCGGAAAAATAGGCGTTTATGGCATCCCTGCCAATATGAAACGCGCTTCCGCCATTATCGAATAAATAGCCCCAGCCTGCAATTCTTTTTGTTTCTTCCTTTTTAACCACGTAAGAGCATATTCCGGTTCCGAGAATCATAGTAATGCCCTCATTATTACCAAGTCCGGCAGCAACGATGTTGTTATTATCACTGCCCACATCAAAGGCGGCAAAGGACATTTTTTCAAGCATAGTCTTAATTTCATCTGCATAGATTTCGGATGCGCAACCTGCAATTCCCGCATACACAACTACAGATGAAAGAGGAACATCCTTACACGCTTGAATAATACCGTCCTCGATTATGCGCTTCGTCCTCTCTATACCCACGGTATTGGGATTGCATCCGTCCATAAAAAGTCGGCTAACTATCTTGCCCTCGGGATCTGATAACGCAAGCTCCGTCTTAGTTCCGCCTCCGTCAATCCCCAGATAATATACGGACTCGTCACATCTGAAAAGCTCCTCTATGCCTACCCGAAATATTTTAGCTATTCTGAAAAGCGCATCAATGGATGGGATGCTTCCCTCGGTTTCCCACTTACTTACTGTTTTTTCCGAATATCCTATAGCATCCGCTAATGATTTTTGTGTTATATTAAGCTTTTTGCGTAATCTGCGCACGTTTACCGAAAAAGATTTTTCATAATTGTTTTTATTTGGCATAGCTACTCCTTTTCCCTACTCACAGTATACCTCTAAACCAATTATATCTTAATTATATTTAGTTGTCAACCGAAGAATAGGAGTACCGGACGCACCGATATCTACCATCGGTAGAGTTTCGACATTTCATTCGGCACTTAAATATATCGACCTTCGCACCATCCCTAACTATATTGAACCCTTTATCAGCTTTTCTGCTTTGTAAAAAGCCTATTTACTGCTTTACTTGATTTTAAGTATTAAAACGAATTGATTATTCCGACTGTATGTGCTATAATTAAAACAAATACAGCGTTCATAGATCAATATTCTTTTAGGTAAATATGTTTATAAGGAGTTAAGTATGAAAACCTTAGTAGTTATAGTAGACGGTATGCGCCCCGATGCCCTTGTCAAAACAAAAAACGCCAAATATCTTTTGGAAAATTCAAAATACACCTTAAATGCAAGAACTGTAACGCCCTCTGTTACGCTTCCTTGCCATATGTCCCTCTTTCACAGTGTGGATCCTTCCCGTCACGGAACAACCACAAACGTTTATACTCCTAACGTAAGACCTATAAACGGCTTGTGCGAGGTTTTGCTTAACGCCAGAAAAACCTGTGCTTTCTTTTATAACTGGGAAGAAATCAGAGACCTTGCAAGACCAAATTCCCTTGCTTTTTCATATTTTTGCAAGGGAAGATTATTTGGCTACGATAAAGCCAACGATATAATTACAGATGCGGCAATTGATTATCTTACAAAAAACGAAACTGATTTTACCTTCCTTTATTTAGGCTACACGGATATGGCAGGTCACAATTTCGGTTGGATGAGTGATGAATATATGAATGCTATGGAAAACAGCTTCAAAAATATTTCCAAGCTGGCAGCAGCGCTTCCTGATGATTACGTGATTATAGTTACAGCCGACCACGGCGGACATGATAGGACCCACGGTACAGAATTAAAGGAGGATATGATAATTCCTATTATGGTTCTTTGCAAAAATGAAAAGCTTGAGCTTGATTTTACAGATGCGAGTATTAAGGATATTGCTCCTACAGTAGTTAAGCTTCTCGGAGCTTATCCTGACGAAGAGTGGGAAGGAAAAAGTCTTTTAAAATAAGGCTCGATTCTCTCTGCCCCAAGGGACGGAAATCGTATATTACCTTTCTGCTCACGTTAATATTACTTCAACAACGAGAAATGGACAGAGAATGCTTTTTTACACTCTCTGTCCTCTTTTTTGACGATCGCTGCTTTTATAGGCATGAATATTCACACGTTGTATCCTTAAGGCACAACTATTCATCCCATATTATTTCAACCGTTATGCGTTTTTTCAAGCTCTCTGACACCCTTTAAAATTTCTTGAGCTTCAAGTGGAAATCTACCAAGGTGGTCGGGGCCGATATTGATAAGATAATTTATATCAAGTCCGTTCAGTTTTTTCTTGTTATTATAGATCTGCTCACTGCTCTTCCAGTTATGATCCCAGGAATTGTAGCCCCAGGAATCGTTCAACGTGCAAGCAGATTCGTAAAAGCCGTAGGGAGATGGCTTGAAGCCTTCAATGGAATTGAAATCAATTGCTCCCTCGGCTGATTCCCTGTTATCGGGTATCTCGTTATCACCCAAGGAAACGTAATCATATTTACCGTTTCCCAAACGGGAATTAACAAGGCAGTGCGGCTGATATTTTTTAACAAGGTCGTATATCTCCTGACTCTGCTCCGGAGTTAAGGTCATAGGCATATCGAACCAGGCAAGGGAAATTTCTCCGTAGTTTGTCATAATTTCCTTGATCTGCGGTATGATCTTATTTTTAAAGGTAATATTAAAATCCTTTTTTTCCTTGCAAGGAAAATCCCAGGAGTTATCCCAGCTGACCCCTGCGCATCCGACCGGCTCGGTTTTATAGCCGCCGCCGTTTTCCTCGTGCCAGTCAAGGTCCTGAGAATAGTAAATTCCGAATTTCAAATTATATTTTTTACATGCAGCGCTTAATTCCCCGATAATATCTCTTTTGAAAGCAGAAAAATCAACGCAATTATACTCATCCGCGTAGGATTTGAAAAGCGCAAAGCCGTCGTGATGCTTGGTTGTTATAACAACGTATTTCATTCCGCAATCGTAGGCAAATTTTGCCCATTCATCGGCATCAAAATATATGGGATTAAAGGATCTTGCGATTCTCTCCATCTCACGGTTGGGAATTGCAAGTCCCGATTGTATCCACTCGGCATAATTGTGGGATCTCTTTCCCTTATAAACGCCGCCTAAAACAGAATATAGCCCAAAATGCAGCATAAGACCGTACTTCGCTTCCTTAAACCATTTAATTCCGTCCATAATAACCCCCCGTCGGTAATTTAAAACCATTATACTACCTATTTTAAATTTTGTAAATAGCAAATCGTCAAATAACGGATTCTTTATTTGCGGCACCGCTTGTACTTATTGAATTTGATTTTGCTTTGTGCTATAATAAATATAAAGTTCAATTCAGATATAGAGGTAAAAAATGAAAATACCATATATAAAAAGTGACTGGCGCGTTCTGTTCCGTCCCCAAATAAACGGTAAATATGTAAACGACCATTGCGTTTTCAAGGCGCACGACGGCAATTACCATCTTATTGGCATAACCAGCTTCGAGGGCGGAGCCCCAAACGAAAGATATTTCGTTCACGGTGAAACCCCATCCCTGCTTAATGAAATGAAGGAGCGTTACGCCCGTGTAGTAGATCGAGGCACACTTGCCTGGGCTCCCTGCATCGTACGCACCGAGGAGGACTATTACTATATGTTTTACGGTCCCTCCCCCACCTCTCTTTCCCTATCCTTCGAATTACACGAATGGTATAACCACACGGTCTTTCTTCGTAACGAGCCGTTGTTCTCGGCTCACCGCGACATTTTGTGCTTAAGCTTGACGACGGCGCGTACCTTATGTATATTGTGGGAACAAAGGATAAAAGAAGCTGCGTTTCACTTTTCAGATCCCATAATTTAATCGAATGGGATTTTATCGGATACGCCTTGACAAGCGGAGATGATGCTCCCCTTAATCCGCCGTGGGGCGCTATGGAATCACCCTTCGTTTTAAAAAAGGATGACCTTTATTATATGTTTCTGACCTACACGGATTGCTCCAAGGATAATTATCATAATACCCTGGTCTTCGTTTCAGACGACCCCTGCTCCTTTGGAGAATACAACGGTGGAAACGGCGGTGCAACGCCGATTACCGTTTTGCACGCCCACGCGCCCGAAATCGTTGCGGAGGATGGAAAATACTATATTACGACCTGTGGATGGCTTAATTTTGATACTCCTCACGAGGGCTGCGTATCCATTGCCGAGCTTGACTGGTCGGAGCAGTAAAAAGAGAGATGAATAATGAAAAAATACATTTTACCGAATAACGTAAATTGGTACAGGTCAAATATGCACTGTCACACAAAAATATCCGACGGCTATTTTACTCCCGAGCAGATCAAGGAAGAATACAAGAAAATGGGATACTCCGTTGTGGCATACAGCGACCACGAGCTTATCCGCGACCACTCGGATTTAAACGATACGGACTTTCTGGCTATAACCTCAAGTGAGTTTTCCGTAGACGATACCGCCTCCGCCTTCTCCCTGCCCGAGGGAAAAAGCACGGATATCTGGCGTACCACCAAGGTTATCCATTTAGGCGTTTATTCGAAGGATCCCCACAACACCTTCCATCCCGCCACAGACAACACTCTTTTCGACCGTTGGTGGAGGAGTCAAGGAAGGGATATCGGAGAAATAGACTGCGACGGCTACCACAGAGAATACACCGTTGAAAGCATAAACGAAATGGTAAAAAGACTTAATGACGCAGGCTTTCTCGTTTCCTTGAATCATCCCAACTGGTCTCTTAGCGATATGGATGATTACCTTAATATCAAGGGGCTCTGGGCTCTTGAAATTCTGAACTACGCGACCGAAAAAGAAACGGGAGCGGAATACTGTCCTTACATATATGACCATATGGTACGCAAGGGTAATTTTAACCTGTATTGCGTTATGGGTGACGACAATCATAATCACGGAGGAAGCTTCGACGGGTCCTTTGGCGGCTCCACCTTTATCGGTGCTGCGGAACTTGAATACGGTAAAATCATATCAGCTCTCGAAAAGGGTGATTTCTACTGCGCAAGCGGTAAAAATCCGCCGAGGATAAATTCACTTTACGTTGAGAACAACGTAATCAAAATAGATTGCTCCCCTGCTACCGATATTATATTAACGGGTATTGGCAGAGCCTACCGTCACTGTCCCACAAACGGACAAGACGTTACCCACGCCGAATTTACCCTTGACCCACAGGATATTATGTTCCGTATAACCGTTCGTGACCGATACGGAAATAATGCCCATACCCATTACTATAAGGTCGAGGACTATATAAGCTGATATTAAAAGGACACTTAGCTAAGTGTCCTTTTAAATTACTATTCTCTTTTAAGCTTATGGGAAAGGAGCCAGGTATAAAGCTCATCCCCCTCGTAGGCTTCGTCCCAAGCGTTATGCCATACGCCTTGAAGCACCTTTATTTTCGCGTTGCCACCGCGCTTATTAACGGATTTTATCATCTCCATACTGTTCT
>JAZQLK010000305.1:0-6528 GCA_045542635.1 Eubacteriales bacterium | reverse complement strand
ATGAAAAGAGAAAAATTAGGAAGCCGTCTTGGCTTCATTCTTCTCAGCGCAGGCTGCGCCATTGGAGTCGGTAACGTATGGAAATTCCCATATATTACAGGTCAGTACGGTGGTGCCGCGTTTGTGCTTATTTATCTTGTTTTCCTTGTTATTCTCGGTATTCCCGTTATGACAATGGAATTTTCTCTCGGCAGAGCATCGCAGAAGAGCCCTGTCCATATGTATCAGCAGCTTGAAAAGCCCGGTCACAAGTGGCATATCCACGGATACCTTGCTATGGCAGGTAACTACCTTCTTATGATGTTCTACACATCTGTTGCAGGTTGGCTCTTGCAGTACGTGTTCTTTATGATCACAGGCAAGTTCAAGAACGGTATGACGTCAACCGAAATTTCAGGCGTATTCGGCGAGATGCTTTCCAAGCCCTGGATCCTTCTCATATTCCTCATTATCGTTATTGCGCTCGGCTTTACCGTATGCGCTCTCGGTGTTCAGAAGGGTATTGAAAAGGTGTCCAAGTATATGATGCTTGCCCTTCTCGGAATTATGGTAGTTCTTGCTGTCCGCAGTATGTTCCTTGAGGGCGGCGGCGAGGGCCTTAAATTCTATCTTGTTCCCGATTTCGGAAAAATGTTTGCTGACGGCTTCGGCGGTTTCGTTCAGGTCGTTATCGCGGCTATGAACCAGGCATTCTTCACATTGTCCCTCGGTATCGGCTCTATGGCTATCTTTGGTAGCTACCTTGACAAGGACCGCGCTCTTATGGGTGAGGCAGTTAACGTAACTATTCTTGATACCTTCGTTGCTATTACAGCAGGTCTTATTATCTTCCCCGCTTGCTTTGCTTACAACGTAGAGCCCGGCGCAGGCCCGCCCCTTATTTTCCAGACTCTTCCCAACATCTTTGCCAATATGGCAGGCGGACGAATCTGGGGAACCTTCTTCTTTGTCTTTATGACCTTTGCGGCATTTACAACAGTTATTGCCGTATTTGAGAACATTATCTCTATGTGTATGGATAAGTTCGGCTGGTCAAGAAAGAAGGCTTGCTTGATAAACGGTATTGCGATGGTATTCCTTGCTCTTCCCTGTATGCTCGGCTTTAACGTTCTTTCCGGCTTCACTCCCCTTGGTGACGGTACAGGCGTTCTTGACCTTGAGGACTACATTGTATCCAACATTCTTCTTCCCGTCGGTTCTCTTATTATGGTTCTCTTCTGTAACTTCAAGTTCGGTTGGGGCTTTGATAAATTCAAGGAAGAAGCAAACACAGGTAAGGGTATTAAGGTTGCTAATTGGATGAAGTATTATTTCAGATACGTCCTTCCCATTATCATCGGCGTAATTCTCGTTTGCGGTGTAATCTCACCCTTCGTTGACTTTATTTAATAATGCAAAAGGCTTGAAGCAGTGCTTCAAGCCTTTTTTATTTATGAGAGAAGAATATTCGCTTTTCAAGGGTATATCTTTCAACGTTCATTGTGGTTTCAAGTATATTTGTGTCAAGAATTTCACTAACGGTGCCAAAAAATGCCACCCTTCCGCCGTCAAGCAACAGAATATTATCTGCATATGCTACGGCATCGGAAAGCTCGTGCATAACGGATATTACGGTTTTGCCCTTATTTTTAAGAGAACGCATTCTTTCTAAAAAAGCTCCCTCGTTATCCTTGTCCATATACGCCGAGGCTTCGTCAAAAATCATAATGGGGCAGTCCCTTGCAATAGATGAAGCAAGGAACACAAGCCGCCTTTCTCCTCCCGAAAGCGTGCTTATCCGTCTGTCCTTAAGCTCCTGTATTCCCAAATCCGAAAGACAATTTATAATATCGTCTCTATCATGGGCGCCAAGACGCTTTGAAATAGGCCTTTTGGATTCGAGACTTATCTCCATAAGCTCGTATGCGGTTATGCTCGGAGAAGGTAAAAATTGTCCCATTACAGACACATGCTCGGCAATTTCGCGTTTTGTAAGAGAAGATATATCGGTGTTACCAAGTGAAACGCTGCCGCTGTAATCTATAAGACCGCATATGCAGGAGGCAAGGGTAGATTTACCGCTTCCGTTTCTTCCGACAATAGCGGTGATTTCATTTTTGGGTATTTCGATATCAATGCTATGGAGAATCTCCGTCTCTCCTATTTTTACGGAGAGATTTTTAATTTTAATATCCATTATCTACACTCCCCCCTGTTTTTTACTAAAAGAATAATAAAGAAGGGGGCGCCGATAAACGCCATTGTAATACCCACGGGGATTTCCGATGGGGAAAGGACTGTTCTTCCCAAAAGGTCGGCAAGAAGCACCGTGATACAGCCTATGATTGCCGAAGCAGGCAAAAGACGCTTTACTCTGCTACCCACAAAAAATCTTGATATATGAGGTACGATAAGACCCACAAAGCCCACAAGTCCGCAGAAGCTGACAACCGAACCCGCCAGGGCGGATGCGCATACGGCACATGTGACACGAAGGGCTCTTACGTTTATTCCAAGGGATGACGCATAGTAATCTCCCAGGCAGAGCGTATCTATTCGTTTTGATAAAATCATACACACGGTAAGGAAAATTGCTATAATCACAGACGGAACGTAAAGATCCTTCAAGCCGACTCCCCGAAGACCGCCTACCGAAAAGGAATTATAGGACGCCAGGATGTCGCCCTCTAAAAGAGTGATAAAGGAAATGCCTGCGTTAAGCAACGCGTTCAAGGCTATTCCGCCCAGTATTACCGTGGCTTTTGAAAATGAACGCTTGCCTGCAATTAGGATTATTAAGGCTGTTGCCATAAAGGCTCCCATAAAGGAAAATAACGGCAAGGAAAGCGTAAGGTTAGGAAATACGGCAAGAGCCAGGACTGTAAAAAATCCGGCTCCCGCATTTACTCCAATTATATTTGGGCTTGAAAGAGAGTTATCGGTTATAGCCTGTAAAAGAACGCCCGATGTGGCAAGCCCTACTCCGCATAGCGTAGCGCCGATGGCTCTTGGCATGCGCAGGGTATAGATTATAACGCTTTCGGTTTCGTATCCGTCAAGGCGAAAAAGTCCGCCGAAAAAAATTCTTGACGTCATATGGGAGCTTCCCAGACGAAGGCTTGCGTAAAATGATACAAGTAAAAGTACTCCTATACACGGATACAAAATATGTAAAGGTATTTTTCTTTCGTTTTTATTTGCTTTCATACAATATCTCCGCTAAATACAGATACGCATCCGCCCATTTTTCATTTGGCTTATACTGGAACATATTCTTAGGCAGATAATGACATCTCCCGTTTTTTACGGCGTCGAGGCTTTTATATGCATCACTTGATAAAATGCTTTTCACATTTGCATATGACGCCCCCTCGTCACCCATAAGAGATATAAAGATAAAATCGGGATTCTCTCTTATGATCTCCTCCTCGCTAATGCCGTCGAGAAGCAAAGGGGCATTATCCGCTATGTTGTAGGCGTTCAGGTCTTCAAGCATCTTGCACACGAAATTATTATCAGAGCTTTTTGCCTTGACTGAACGGTACGTGCTTCCCGCTCTGATGAAGAGAATTTTTGGCTTCCCATCACAGGCTTTTACCGATTCCAGTATTGAAATTACCCGATTTTTTACATACGTACCGTTTTTTTCGTACAAATCGGGGCGATCTGTTATATCGGTAAATATTTTAAGAGCATATAAATAGTCGTCAAGGCTCTCTATCCTCATCAATGCACAGGGGATATCCGCCGCTTTAAGAGCTTTGGCGCATTCGAGATGAGCGGGAATATCTGCCGATAAAATTACAAGGTCGGGCTCATAGGAAATAAGGAGCTCGGTATTTACAGTCTTCCCTGCTCCGGAATCTACAAGAAGAACAGAATCCTCTGCGAAGCCGCGCTCAACACTCTCGCCAACAGTTACGTAAATATCTCCTCCCGCAAGTGTCCACGCCTCGGCAAAGGAGGAAAAAAGCACGGCGACCCTTGTGGGCCTTGCGTCGAGGCAGACCATCTCTCCTGTAGAGTCTGTGAAGGTTATGTAGTCGCCCTCCTTTTCGCCGTCAACATTACAGGAGTAAAGAGGAATAGTAAGCTGCAAAATAAAAAGGATACATAAAAGTATACTTATTTTTTTCATCCGGAAATAATTTCTTCCCTTCTGTCCGTAAGCTTCTTGCTGAGAATGAGCTCTTCCGCCTTCTCAAAGCCGACTCTTTTAAGAGTGTCGTTAAAGCGTTCTCCGTCTATGCCGTACGCCTTGAAGAAAAGAATACATCCTTCTATAGCGTCAAGAACCTCCTCCTCGGTGTATAGTAGACGGCTGAGAGGCGTGCCTCTTGCTACTTTTTTACCCCATCTTCCGCCTATATAGAGCTTGTATCCTGTTTGATATCCGTAAAATGCACCGAAGGGACATTTACCCATACATCTTCCGCAGGAATTACATTCTTCCTTAACGTAAGCCGCTTTGGAATCTGTACGTACGGCGGCCTTTACAGGACAGGCTCTCTCTACTCCGCAGACCGTACAGCCCTTGCATTTTTCTTCATCGAATACGGGGGTACGCTGGCCTACGATACCCACGTCGTTCAAATCCGGCTTTACACAGTTGTTGGGACATCCCCCCACACCTATTTTGAATTTGTGCGGAAGCTTAACGTTATGATATTCCTTATAAAATCTGTAATGAATTTTTTCTGAAAGCGAAAAGGTATCTATAAGACCGAATACGCAGGTCGTTCCTTTACAGGAAACAATGGGGCGTACTCTCGGACCCGTACCTCCTGTTTCGAGTCCACGCTCCTCTAAAAATCTGCAAAGAGGATCGATATTACGGTAAGGCACGCATTGGATCTCCATGGTAAGACGGGTCGTCATAGCCACCTTGCCGTTGCCGAAGCGCTCCGCCGCCTCAGCTATCGCTTTTATCTCATCGGAATTTAATCTGCCGTTTCTCGTTATTACTCTTGCGTTGAAGCAATCCTCGGTGGTCTTATCCCGCAGAAAGCCCAAGCCCTTTACTCTTGCAATATCCTCGTTTTTCATAATACGCTCCTTAAAAATTTTTATAGATTAAGTATATCATTTTTTGTTTCCCGTGTCAAGTCTGCAATTTGTCTGAGAATTTATTTGTGTTATATATGAACATATACTAATATGTTTTAAAACCCTTGAATTTCGGGGTTTTTATTGACTTTTTTTAAGTCGTGTGGTATCATAAATATATAATAATCACGGAAGGAGACTTCTCTATGTTCCATAAATATTTTTCAAACGTTTCCTGCGGAACGGGAAATAATTATATATTTATATTCGGCGAAGAAAAAACCTTTAGGGCGCGGGCCTTCTTTAAGGTGGAGGCTACGGGAAAATACAATTACCGCTTTTTCTATCAGAACAGCGTTAACTCCACCTTTGCTCAGGGTGAGCACGCCTACGTAAATCAGAGCGGCGGCAATTGGACGGTAAGCTACGCAAGAGTCGGTATCGGATCGGAGTTCGGCTGCTATGACGCGCCGGACTGCTTTATCCCCGTTACCTTTGACGGAAAAACGACAAAGAACGTTTCCCCCGATGAATATTTCTGGAGCGACGAGGTCGTAATTGACGTGCCCGAGGGAAAATATCTTGTATGGGAATGGGAAATAACAGGCGACTTGATTCCCTGCACTCCCGACAGCCAGATTCCTACCTTTGTTGACCTTGGCGAGGGCTTTGCCACATATTACGGCTGTCCTATGCCCAATTTTATCGGATGCGATAAAATTGTCAAAAAGCGCGTTGTATTTGTCGGCGACTCCATAACCCAGGGTTGCGGTACCTCCTTTGATAAATACGATATGTGGGTTGGCAGAATCGGTAAGATGCTAAAGGATGAATACGCCGTATGGAATATCGGTCTTGGCTTTTCAAGAGGCTCCGATATTGAAACGGGAGGCTCCCTTATGTATAAGGCGAAGCAGAATGACGTAGCCGTCCTTACCTATGGAGTAAACGATTTGCTTTCGGGTAAATTCAAGGTAGGCAGAGGCGATACGGCGGGAGAGCTTCTTTCCCGTATTGAGGGACTTGTAAAGGAGCTTCAGAGCGCGGGTCTTACGGTTATCCTGTCCACGATCCCTCCCTTCCGTTATCACGAGGCGGCTTTGCGTGAGTGGAGATGCGTAAATATGGCAATACCTGTCCTTGCCAAGACCTACGGATGCAGAGTTTACGATTTCGAGGGCTCACTTGACGCATCAAATGAGTATCTGGGTAACGATTATACAAGATATGGCGATCACCCAAACGGTGAGGGCGGCAAGGCAGCGGCTGATGCCTTTAAGAATACCTTTTTTGACGGAAAGGAATGGACTCTTTAATGGAAATAAGATCCGAAGAAATCAAGGTGGGCGGAAAATACCGTCATTTCAAGGGTAACGAGTACGAGGTTTTATATATGGGCAAGGACTCGGAAACTGCCGAGCCCGTAGTGGTCTACAGAGCCTTGTACGGCGATAACTCCGTATGGGTACGTCCTGCCAAAATGTGGAATGAAACGGTGGAGCG